>CBDTZE010000091.1:0-7420 GCA_965364815.1 uncultured Nitriliruptoria bacterium
CGTGCGGACGCCTTCGAGCTCTGCGAGGTCCTTCGACGCGCCGTCGATGCGACGGACGAGCCGTTCGTGCAACGCGGTGACCTTCTCCCATTCCTGGCGGAACCCACCGAGCAACCCGAGAATGTCCTGGCTGGTGCGCTCCAGCGCGAAGTTGTCGACGGCCTCACGCACGACGGCCAGGACCGCCAACAAGGTCAGCGGCGAGCAGAGGATGACCTTGCGATCCATCGCATGGTCGAGCAGCTGCGGGTCGTGCTGGTGGACGTAGCCATAGACGTGCTCGTTGGGCAGGAACAGCAGCACGTAGTCCAGGGTGCCGTTGTTCGGGTCCACGTAGTCGCGGCCCTCGAGCTCCTTGATGCGGTTGCGCACGTCGCGACAGAAGGCCTTGCGGTGGCGTTCTTCGGTCGCGTCGTCCTCCGCCTCGAGGGCTCGCAGGTAGTTGTCCAGGGGGAACTTCACGTCCATGTGCAACACGCGGTCGTCGGGCAGGCAGAAAGTCAGGTCGGGACGGGTTCCCCCGGTCAGCGTCTGCTGGACTCGGTAGTTCACGCCCTCGACCATGCCCGCGGCACGCAGGACGTCGGCCGCCATGCGCTCTCCCCAGGCGCCCCGGGTCCGGGGCGACGCCAGGGCCGTGCGCAGGGCTCCGGTGGTGTCGGCCAGCGACCGTGTGGTCTCCGTGGCCGCGCGAAGATGCTCCTCCAACGCCCCGTAGGACGTGGCGCGGTTGCGCTCCAACTGCTGGACGAGGCCGCCGACCCGGTCGAGGTCGTCACTCATCCCCTGGAGCCGGGTGGCCAGCACCTCGCCCTCGCGAGCAAATCCGGCCTGGCCCAGGGTCGACTGCGCCCCGAGCTGTTCCGCGGCCATCTGCACCGCCTGGGAGACGGCACGGTCAACGGCCTCGTCACGCTGCGAGGCGAGCCGCGCCTCCAACCCCGCCCCCGACCGGCGCGTCAGCGCAACGGCAAGGCCGGCCCCGGCCAGCATGGCAAGGACGAGCAGCAGCAGATCAGGCATGGATGACTTCCCCTCGGTGGACTGCGGACAGTCTCCCAAGGGGGTGTGACATCCCGGCTCAGTTGACGGTGATCGACACCGTCGCCGACCCCGAACGCGCCCCGCTGGTGTCCCTGACCGTGTACGTGAAGCTGTCGTTCGGTGGGGGTGGAGCCGTGGCGCCGCACGGCGCCGTGTAACGCACCTGCGTCGCGCTGGCGATCGACACGCTGCCGTGCGCCGGGCTGCTCACCGTGTCAAGGGAGATCGTGTCCCCGTCCGGGTCGGAGTCGTTCCCGGTGAGCGTCCAGGTGAACGTGCCGCAGGCCTTCGCCCCGAACGAGTCATTGCCCGCAACCGGCGCACGATTGGCGCGCGCCACCTGGACGCGGATCGTGCCGCGGGTGGTGGCCGTCCCGTCCGACGCCCCGTAGGGGAAGCTGACCTGGCCGGTCGTCCCCTGCTTGGCGGTGAAGCGGATCCGCCCGTTCACGATCTCGGCGAAACCGTCGGGCTCCGGAACGCCGACCCAGTCGATCGACAGCTTGTCGCCGTCCGGGTCACGGTCGTTGGCCAGGACGTCGATGGTGATGGTCTGGCCCTCGACGGTGCTGGCCTGATCATCGCCGGTCACCGGGGCGTTGTTGCTGCTCGAGCCCGTCGGCGAGGGTGTCGGGGACGGACTGGTCGTCCGGATCGGCGTGGGGGACGGCGACGGGGACGGCTTCGGTGTCGCCGAGGCCGTGGGCTTCGGCGTCGGCGTCGGGGTGGCCCGGGGCGTGGGCGTTGCGCTCGGGGACGGCGAGGCCGACGGATCGTCGGTGGGCTCCTCGGACGGGCTCTCCGTCGCGGACGGATCGTCCGTGGGCGTCGGCGTCGGGCGAGGGGTCGGCGAGGGTGTCGGCGTCGGCGTGGCCGACGGCAGTGGCTGCGCCTGCGGGCGGGACTCGATGATCGGCGTGAGATCCTGCTGGATCTCGCAGGACGCCCCGAGGGTGGCGACCACGGCGAGAACGATGGTGACGGCGTGGCGCTTCATGCGGACGTCCTCTTGACCAGGAAGTTCACGCCCGCGGCACAGAGGCCGCCGACGAGCAGCGCGAGCACCAGTTGGATGCCGGCTCCGAGGAGGGCGACGCCGAACTGCTGGGCGAGGAAGGCGACGACGAACGTCAGCAGGATCCCGGCAAGGCCGGCCTGCGCCACGGGCGGAAGTGGTTGCTTCTCGGACTTCATCGTGCCATCCAGTTCCGTGTGGGAGCCGTCGCCGGAGGCGGTGGCGGTGTCGCGGCCATTGCCCGACTGATTGCACTGACCAGGCCCGCGATCGACACCACGCCGATCAGCAGGGCGGCCACGCCGGGCAGCGTCAGCAGGGGCGCCAGCGGCGTGCCCCCCTGGACGTCGATGAAGGTGCGCACCGTGCACCGCGTCCCGGTCGTGGTGGCCGTGACCTCGTAGAGACCCGTCCCCCATCTCGCCTGGCGCCCCACGTCCACGACCCCTCGGAACCGGGAGCCGTCCTCGGCCGGGGCGATCTGGCCACTGGCCGCTGGCACGGTCAGCGGGCCGAGACCCAGCACGACCGAGTAGGACTCCATGGTTCCTGTGGAGAGCGCGTCGATGACCAGGTCGTCATCGAGGTCGGCCACGATCGCGGTCTGGGGGGTCGCGGCCAGGTCGGCGTTGCGTCCGTCGATCGTGACGGCGCAGGACTCGCGGTCCGCGCCGTACTGGATCTCTCCGCGATCGAGCACGAGGTTCTGCGACGAGAACGGACGGATCGCCAGGGCGCCGCGCGGCACCTCGACCAGGCCGACTGTCTGGACGGCAGCATCGTCGGGCGGGACCACCGGCTCGACCTCCGGGAACCCGCTGGGCGTCGTCGGGGCGACCGGGCCGTCGTCCGGCGCTGCGGCGCCGTCCGGACCACCCTCGTTGCCACCGTCGCCAGCCCGGACGGCACCCTCGGCGGAGCCGTCGTCGAGGCCCAGCGTCAGTTCTTCGTCCTCGTTCACGACCAGTTCGCGTCCGTCTGGTGTCGTGACCACGACGGTGCCCTCCACGACGGAGAACGTGCAGACCGGACGCAGGTCGCACTCGACGATGAAGACGGTGCCGCGGACGGCGGCAGTTCCGACCGCCGTCTCGACCTCGTACCCACCACGTTCGCCGGTGACCTTCTGCACGCGGTGCCACGTCCGTCCGACATCGAGCCGCGTCGTGATCACGGGCGCCAGGGCGTCGCCATCGAGGGAGACCAACTCGAACTGCGTGGTCGCGCCCAGCCGGGTGCGTGAGCCGTCGAGGTAGAGCAGCTCGGCGAACCCGTCCCCGTCGGTCCGGATTCCGTCACCCTCGACGAGGGCCTGCTCGTCCACGCCGGGGGCCCACTCGGCCAGGCCGGAGGGCCGCACCTCGACCTGGTCCGCGAGGATCTCCAGGGCGGCGAACGACTCCGCCGTGTGGGCTGGGGTCAGCGCGCTGGCGCGGGCCTGGTCGGCAACACCGCCCAGGATCGCCAGGAGCAGAACGACCAGTGCCATGCCGGCACCGCCCATCACCAAGAATCGCCGCACACGCCCTCCCCAGGACCTCGTGCCCGCGATCGTAAGCGACGGACCTACCCTCGGCGTGACCAAGCGCCCCGGAGCATCCGTTGCAGCCCGACGCCCTGTCCCCCGCCTACCGCGTTGCGTCCCTCCAGAGGATGCGTGACGAGGTCTTCGACGTGCTCGTCATCGGCGGTGGCGTGACCGGCGCCGGTGTGGCCCTGGACGCCGCCAGCCGCGGCCTGTCCGTCGCACTGGTCGAGCAGCGTGACTGGGCCGCCGGCACCAGCTCACGATCCTCGAAGCTGATCCACGGCGGTCTGCGCTACCTCGAACAGCTGAACTTCGGGCTGGTCAAGGAGGCGCTGACCGAACGCGGGCTGATGCTGGAGCGCCTCGCGCCCCACCTGGTCCGGCCCGTCCCGTTCCTCTATCCGTTGAAGAACCTCGGCTGGGAGCGGGCCTACGTCGCCGCCGGCGTGACGCTCTACGACACCCTCGGTGGGGCACGCAACCTGCCTCGGCATCGCCACCTGACCCGCAAGGGCGCCCAGCGCATCGCCCCGTCCCTGCGCAGCGAGTCCATGGTCGGCGCCGTCCAGTACTGGGACGCCCAGGTCGACGACGCCCGGCACACGATGACCGTTGCCCGAACGGCCGCCCGACACGGTGCGGCGATGGCCACCAGCGCCAAGGTCACCGGGCTGCTGCGTGAGGGCGAACGTGTCGCCGGCGCCATCGTCAAGGACGGCGAGACCGGCGAGGAGATCCAGATCCGCGCCCGCCAGGTCGTCAACGCCACCGGCGTGTGGGCCGACGAGATCCAGCAAATGGCCGGCCGAGGCCGCATCCGCGTGCGGGCGTCCAAGGGCATCCACCTCGTCATCCCCCGCGACCGCATCCACTCCGACTCTGGCCTGATCCTGCGCACGGAGACCTCCGTCCTCTTCGTCATCCCGTGGGGCCGGCACTGGCTGCTCGGAACGACCGACACCGACTGGGACCTCGCCAAGAGCCACCCGGCGGCCTCGGCCACGGACATCGACTACATCCTCCAGCGCGTCAACGCCGTGCTGCGAACCCCGCTCACCCACGCGGACGTCGAGGGTGTCTTCGCCGGACTTCGCCCGCTGCTCTACGGCGAGTCCGAGGCCACCTCACAACTGTCCCGCGAGCACGCCGTCGGCCAGTCCATCGCCGGGCTCATCACGATCGCGGGTGGCAAGTACACGACCTACCGCGTGATGGCGAAGGACGCGGTCGACGCCGTTGCCCGCAACCTCGACAAGCGCGTGCCGGAGTCCCCGACCGCGAAGCTTCCCCTGGTCGGTGCTGATGGCTGGCAGGCCTGCCTCAACCAGCGGCACAACTACGCGACCGAGGTGGGGATCCACGTCGCTCGCGTCGATCACCTGCTGGGCCGCTACGGCTCACGCACCACCGACCTGCTGGACCTGATCTCCGATCGCCCCGAACTGGGCGAGCGGCTCCCCGGCTGCGACGACTACCTCAAGGCCGAGGCCGTCTACGCCGCCTCCCACGAGGGCGCCCTGCACGTCGACGACGCCCTGGCCCGGCGCATGCGCATCTCCATCGAGTCCTGGTCGCGCGGCACCGAGTCCGTGCCGGTGGTCGCCGAACTCATGGGCGAGGTCCTCAACTGGGACGACGACACGGTCAAGAACGAGATCGCCCACTACGAAGCCCGCGTGGCCGCGGAGCGCGAGTCGCAGACCATGCCCGACGACCGCACCGCCGACGCCGCGCGCATGGGTGCCGGTGACGTCCGCCTCGGCGCCAGGCTGTGACTCCGTCCCTGCGGTCGGCCGTCCTGGCCGGGGTCGTCACCGTCCTCGTCGTCGGACTGATGGTCAACCTGGGGTTCTGGCAGTTGCGCCGTCACGCCGAGGTCGCCGACCAGAACGTCAAGATCGCTGCCCGCGCCGCCGAGGCCGTCGCGCTGTCGTCCCTGGACCTCGCCGAGCCCAGCGACTTCCAACGCATCACCACCTCCGGCACCTGGATCCCGCAGGAGGAGGTCCTTTGGCGCGGACGGAGTCGGAACACGGTGACGGGTTTCGAGATCCTGACCCCGTTGCGACTCGACGACGGCCGCGTCCTGCTGGTCGATCGCGGCTGGGTGCCGGACACGTTCGACACACCACCGGTCGCCGAGGCAGCGCCGCCGGCGGGGACCGTCGAGGTCGAGGGGATCCTGCGCGTGTCGGTCCCGCAGCCCGGCTTCGGCCCGAAGGACCCTGCCGATGGCCGCCTCGAGAGGGTGTTCCACGCGGACCTGCCCCGGATCTCTGCACAGGTGACCGGCGACCTCGTCACGACCCACTACCTGCGCCTGGACCGGGCCACGCCGGCCGCCTCCTTCGAGGTGCTCCGCCCACTGGCCCCGATCGAGCAGGACGCCGGGCCGCACCTCGGCTACGCCTTGCAGTGGTTCGGCTTCTCCGTCAGCGCCATCGCCGCCTTCCTCGCCTGGCTCTGGTCACGCGTTCTCCAGCCTCGCCGCAGGGCGCCCGAGGCCGCTCGAGCCAACTGACCGTCGCGTTACCCTCCCGGTCTCCAACCTCCTCCGGGGATCTGATGTCACGGTCAACTCGAACCAGTGTGGTGGCCCTCTGGGTCCTCGCCGCTTCGATCATGGTGCTGCCGTCCGCGCAGGCCTACGTCGACGCCGGTTCAACTGCCGTGATGTTCCAGGCCCTGGTGGCGGGCATCGCCGCGGCCGGCACGGGCATCGCGCTCTTCCGTGACAAGATCCGCGCCAAGTTCACGTCACGTCGCCGGGATGCCAACGAGGATGCCTGAGGCTCCCATGGCACGCGTGGCCGGATCGTTCCGCGATCCGGCCGGCTTCGTTTTCTGGCGCGATGGACGGCTGCTGCGGCAGGTCGACCGTGCCCACGCTCCCGTCTGGGACGCCGTGGTCGCCAGCGGACTGCTGGACTCCCTGCAGGCCGACGGCATGCTGGTCGGTCACGAGGCAGCGGACCTCGCACTGGGTGACGCCAATGCCCATGCCGTCCTCGCACCGGAACCGATCGCGTTCCTGTCCTGGCCGCACGAGTGGGCGCCGGGTCAGTTGCGTGACGCGGCCCTGCTCACCCTCGACATCCAGGCACGGGCGCTGGACCACGGCATGACCCTCCGGGACGCCTCGGCCTTCAACGTCCAGTTCCGCGGCGGACGCCCCGTCTTCATCGACACGCTGTCCTTCGCCCCGTGGGTCGAGGGCGAACCGTGGGTTGCGTACGGCCAGTTCTGCGAGCAGTTCCTCGGTCCCCTCGCCCTCCAGATCCTCGTCGACCCGCGCCTGCGTCGCCTGGCGACCGCCGACGTGGGCGGTGTCCCCCTGGACCTCGTCTCCGAACTCCTGCCCGCCAGCAGCAAGCTTCGCCCAGCACTTCTGACCCACCTGCACCTGCACGCCAAGGCACGCAACACCGGGCCAGCCGACCCGGACGCCGAGCCACGCAAGAGCGCGAAGTTCTCCAAGGGCGCGATGGTCGGCCTGGTCCGTGGCCTGCGGGGCGCGATCGACAAGCTCACCTGGGACGGCGCCGGAACGGTCTGGTCTGCGTACGACGAGCAGGCCGACCACTACGACACCTCTGCCCGCGATGCCAAGGCCGAGGCCGTCCGTGACGCTGTCAAGACGGTCGCGCCCGACCTCGTCTGGGACCTCGGCGCGAACACCGGCCTCTACACCCAGATGACCACCGAGGCCGGGGCAACCGCGGTCGCCTTCGACCTCGACGTCGGTGCGGTAGAGCGGGCGTGGCAGCGTGTCCACGTCAGCCCGCCGGAGTCCGGCGACCTGCTCCCGCTCGTCCAGGACCTCGCCAACCCCT
>CBDTZE010000092.1:0-7403 GCA_965364815.1 uncultured Nitriliruptoria bacterium
TCGAGGACGACCTCCTCTTCGGTGACACCGAGGAAGAGATCCGCCCGCTGGACCACGACGAGTCCATCCAGGCCGACGAGGTCGAGGACGACACCGACCCTGTGCTCACCGCCTTGCTCGACCGTGCATCTGCAGACTCCGCCGAGGACGCCTCGCCGTCCGTGCGGATCGTCGCCGCCCCGCAGGTCGCAGCGCCTGTCGAGGAGCCCGACGAGCCCATCGTCGAGAACGACGTCGTGGCCGAGTTCGACGATGACGAGTGGGAGTACGAGTACGAGGACGAGGACGAGGCGCCGGAGACGGACGCGCCCGACGCCCTGGCCGTCGAGGTCGAGGCCGAGGCCGTCGAGGTCGAGGTCGAGGTCGTCGAGGAGCCCGCAGCGGCTGCCCCGGCCCCGGTCCCGGCGCCGGTGTTGGACAGTGACATCCCACGCAAGAAGCCGACCGCCCTTCCTTCGCAACTCGCCAGGCGACACACGGCCGAGGGCCTCGAGATCCCGTCGGACGCCAAGCTCAGCCCGGCCGAGATCCAGGCCGAGCTCCGCGGCGGCAAGTCCGTGCGAGCCGTCGCCAAGGCCGCGGGCACCGACCCGGCATGGGTCAAGCGCTGGCTGGAGCCCATCCGGGCCGAACAGACACGCATCGTCGAGCAGGCCCGCCTCCTCACGGTCGTCAACCGCAAGGGCCAGGCGTCTGCGCTGCCCCTCGCCGAGGCATCCGACGTCCGACTGAAGCGCCGGAAGATCGATCCGGCCTCTGTCTCGTGGGATGCCGTCCGCCGCGCCGATGGCACGTGGAAGATCTCGTGCAAGTTCGAGGAGAAGGGTCGGGCGCGTACCGCGTCGTGGCTCTGGCCCCGTGGCGAGACCCGGCTGTCGCCCGCGTCCGAGTTGGCTCGCGAGGTGGGCTGGGTCGACCGTCGCCTGGCCCGCAGCCTCTGAACATGACCAGCCTCCCGCGTCGTCGTGGCACGGCAGCCCTCGCGATCGTGCTTGCGGTCGCCGCCTCCGCCCTCGGCGCTTGCGTCGCACCGCCCCCGGCGGTCGAGACCGAGGTCGACTCCGCGGCGGCGCGGATCAGTGTGTTGCAGTCCGACCTTGCCGAGGTCGCCGACCGCCAGTCGACGGCTTCGAGCGCCTTGGACCTGAGTCTGTCGTCGATCCGTGCGGTGGACCTCGTCGTTCCGTTGCTGGCGGACGAGGCAACGCTGGACGAGGGCCTCGCGGCCATGCGCGCCGTTGGTCCCGACCTCGACGTCGCTCAGCCGGCCGCGTCACGTCCCGTCATCCGGGAGGTCGCCTTCGCGGTGGACCGGGCGCGCGTGTCGTTGCGGCGCGCACAGGACGTGCTGGCCGAGGTTCCCGAGGACGTGGCGTACCTCGATGCCACCGACGTGGTCCTCACCGAGGTGCGCGACCTGTCGGCTGCCGAGGATGCGTTGGCGCAGGTCGTCGCGCGCCACCTGGTGGTCTACCGCGACCTGCGTGACGCCGTCCTGGACTTCGCCGATCGGCGTGGTCGCTTCCGCTCCGCGGCCGAGGCCACGGATGCCCTGTCGGTGGAGTTGCGGCAGCACGTGCGAGACCTCGCCATCGCCCAGGAGGACATCACCGTCTTCGTGGCCGAGCGGGTCGCCGCGGCTTCCGCCGTCAACGCTGCGCAGGCGGAGGCTGGTCGCGCCTTCCGGGGTCGGGACGAGGGCGACGCGTGAGACCTCGCGCGGTCCGGCCTGCCGCGTTCCTCGCGATCGCCCTGGCCGTGGCCGCCCTCGTCGTCAACGTCTGGCGACCACTGGCTCCCGGTTCGGGGTCGAGCGCCGTCCCGCAAGAAGCGTTCTCTCCGGCCGTGCTGGACGTCGTGGCGGCCTATCGCCAGCCGCGCCTGGCCGTCGCCCTGGTGATCCTCTCGTTCTCCGTTCTCGTCCCGGCCCTGCTGCTGTGGTCGCGTCGGACGCGTGATGTCGTCGGTGCCGTCACGGACCGCCTCGGCCGCTGGCCGGCCATCGCTGCCGGCGTGGTGGCGGCCCTGGTGATCGTGGTCGTGCGCCTCGTTGGCCTGGCCCCGACCTTCTGGGTCTCGCATGTGCGTGAGGTCGCGTGGGGGTTCCGGACGGCCGGAGGTGCCGCCTGGATCCGCGACTGGGCCGTCGCTGTCGGCGTGGAAGCCGTCACCGCAGCGGTGGCCGTCACCGTGCTGTCGTTGGTGATCCGCCATCGACCGGACGACTGGCACTGGTGGCTCGCCACCGCGACAACCGTCTTGGCTGCAGCGCTCACCCTCGCCTACCCGTTGCTGGTCGAGCCGCTCTTCCTCGCCACGGAGCCGCTTGCGCAGGGCCCGACGCGGGACGCCGTCGAGGACGTCCTCGAGGCGGCCGGCATCGACGCCCCGATCCTTGTCGGCGACGCCAGCCGACGGACCACCAGAGTCAACGCCTTCGTCAGTGGCCTGGGCCCAACGCGCCGCGTGGTGCTCTGGGACAACCTGTTGGAACGGCCGTCCGACGAGGTCGCGGTCGTGGTCGCCCACGAGTTGGCGCACCGGGAGCACCAGGATCTCCCGCGCGGGGTCCTGCTCACGGCCGCTGGCGTGTTGCCCCTGGCCCTGGTGCTGCGACGTCTCTATGGCGATCGGCGCGTCCGTGGACACGTCGGCGCGACGGAGGCGAGCGATCCGAGGCTCGTGCTGGTGCTCGCCGTGGTCGTTGCGGTCGCCCAGGTCATCGCCCTGCCGTCGGCGCTGTTGTTCTCGCGTCGGGCCGAGGCGGCGGCCGACCATCGTGCGGTGGTGCTCACCCAGGAGTCCGACGCGCTCATCCGGACGTTCCGCGGCTTCGTGACGCGGGACCTGTCCTGGCCGGAACCGCCGCTGGTGGCCGTGGTGCTGTTCGGATCCCACCCGTCGGTCGACCAGCGGATCCGGGCCACCGTGGAGGAGGCCGAGCGTCTCGGCCTCGACGTCCCCACCCTTGCCGAGTTGGTGGCGGGGGAGTCCGCAGAGCACCATTCCCGCATCCCCGTCACGACCCCCTGAGGCCAGCGTGTCCCTGCGCGTGCTCTGGATCACCAACGACCTGCCCCCCCGCGCCGGCGGCATCGAGCAGTTCGTCGGCAACCTGCTGCGCCGCGGCGATGCCGCCCAGACGGTCGTCATCGGGCCGGCCAATGACGAGGGCCCGGCTCACGACGCGACCCTGCCGTGGCAGGTCGTCCGCCTGCCCGGCAAGGTCCTGCCGACGCGGGCGACGCGTCGTCGCATCGCCGAGGTCGCCGCGCGTCACCGCCCTGACGTCGTCGTCCTCGGTGCCATGTGGCCCCTGGGGGAGTTGGCGACGTGGCTGCGCCGCGAGGTGGCTCCGGTCGTGGCGCTCTCCCACGGGCATGAGGCCGGCCTCGTGTCGACGAAACTCGGCCTGCTGGTGCGACGCGCCACGCGGGGGATCCACACGCTCACCACGATCTCCGACTACACCGAAGACCTGCTGCGACCCTGGTCCCGCGCCCAGCACATCGTCCGGGTCCCGCCGGGTGTCGATGTGGAGCAGTTCCACCCGGGCCTGGACGGCGCGGAGTTGCGGGCTTCCTGGGGCGTGCCCGCCGAAGCCGTCGTGGTGGGCTGCCTGTCGCGACTGGTCGACCGCAAGGGCCAGGACACGCTCCTGCGGATCTGGCCGGAACTCCAGCGTCGTCACCCGGACGCCTGGTTGGTCCTGGCGGGGGTCGGGCCGCTGGAGGAAGATCTGCGGGCCGCGACCGAAGCCCTCGGACCGCAGGCGCAGGTCGTGCTCCCCGGCCGTGTGAGCTGGGACGACCTGCCGCGTTCCTACGCCGCCTTCGACCTGTTCGCGATGCCGTGCCGTACGAGACTGCGGGGGCTGGACGTCGAAGGGCTCGGCATCGTCTACCTCGAGGCCCAGGCCGTCGGTGTGCCAGTGGTCGCCGGGAACTCGGGCGGGGCGCCGGAGACGGTCGTCGACGGGACCACGGGCCTGGTGGTCGACGGTGACGACGACGCCGACGTGCTGCGAGCGGTCGACACGCTCCTGGGCGATCCGGACCGCCGTGCCGCCATGGGAGTGGCCGGCCGCCAACACGCGCAGGACCACTGGTCGTGGGACGTCATCGCGGCACGGTTCAGCGAGGTCCTGCACAACGCCGCTGCCAGCCGGGGCTGAGCAGGGCTCAGTTGGTCGCGCGCCCGATGGTGACGGCGACGCCGAGGTGGTCGCTGGCCGTTGTCTGCGGGATCACCAGGTCGCGGGCCGTGAAGCCGTTGGACACCAGGATGTGGTCGATCTGGATGCTGGGTGCCTGGGACGGGTAGGTCGCCAGGTTCATGCGACCGTCCGATGCGACCGCCACGGCATCCACGAAGCTCAGCAGTGCCTGCAGTTCGTCGGCACCGGGCACGGCGTTCAGGTCACCGGCGATGATGACCGGGATCCCTCGGAGTTCGAACTCGCGACCGAGCTTGACGAGCAGTTCAGCCTGCAGTTGCCGGTCGACGGTCTCGGAGTCCATGGCGGACAGGTGCGTCGCGATGACGCCCACCTGTTCGCCACCACCGAGGTCAACGGTGACCGACAGCGCGCTGCGTCGCATGACGCCGACGTCGAGGGGGAGTTCGGTGATCTGCGGGGCGGTCAACGGGAACCGCGAGAGCACCGCGTTGCCCCAGATGGCGTCCGCCGCCGGGGCGAAGACGTGATCCATCTGCAGGGAGTTGGACAGCAGTTCCAGCGTGTCGTGCCCGCCGGTGAGCAGCCAGCCGCGGTCGACCTCGTTGAGCACGACGATGTCGGCATTCTGCGACCGGATCACGGCGGCAAGCTGCTCGGTGTTGAAGCGGCCTTCGACGTCGAAGCCCATGCGGACGTTGTAGGTCATGACCCGCAGGTCGTCGAGGGTGCTGCTTGCACGCGGTGCCGGGACCGAGAGGGTGGAGGCCATGAGGACGAACAGCGCGACGAACGGCGCGAAGGCGATGGTCGCGACGTCCTCGGCGGTCATCGGACCACTTGTCTCGGCGCGGGGCTCCTGGCGGAACAGCACAAGCCCGATGAGGACCGCCGCGGAGGCGGGGACGATGGCCTGGGGGAAGCCGAGGTCGGTCTCGTACCCGACGTAGTAGCCCAGACCGATGACGAGGAACAGGAGCGTGCCACCGGCCACAGCGCCGGATCGGCGTCCGCGAGAGGCGAGCACGTCGTCGCGTGACTCTCCGGCGACGACCAGCGACAGCGTCGTCAGTACCGCGACGAGGACCGTGGCGAGGGCGGCCAGGGTCGGGGTGCCGCCCAAGATGATCACGGCAGTCAGCGAGGCCACCGAGAGGGTGATGACGCCCATGGAGTCGCGCAGGAAGGTGCCGGTGATGCCGCGACCCAGCACGTAGCCCAGCGCGTGACTGGTGACCAGCAGTGCGCCGGTCGCGGCGGCGCCCTCACCCCACGCGGCCCGGAGTGATCCAGCCGTCGCAGCGACGATGCCGTTGAGTGCGATCACCGGGCCGATGATCAGCCACGGTGTTGCGGTGCGGATCGTGGGACGGGTGTACGACGGCATCGTGCCGCGCCAGCCCAGCGCCAGCGCGCCGACGAGCACGAGGGCCAGCAGCCACGCGATGGCGCCGCCGTACCAGAGGCTGTCCTGTGACCGCAGGATCGCGTTGACGGTCGAGTGATAGACGAAGCCAAGTGCGAGGCCACGTGAGGCGTCCCGTGGATCGATGTCCGAGCCGGCCAGGGCGCCGATCAGGCCGATGGCCAGGACCACGCCGATGCTGCTGACAAGCAGCTGTTCCTGCCCGCCGTTGGTGGCCACGACGGCCAGGCGCGCCAGACCCGCCCCGACGGCCGTGATGGGCACCGACCACTGGGCGTTGATGCCGCAGGCCCGTGCCAGCAGCGCCGCGGCGACGAAGAGCGCAACCGCGAACCCGGTGAAGTCACCCGCATCGGAGTTGCCGATGACGGCGTAGACGAAGGAGAGCGAGGGCAACATGACGCGCAGGAGGTCGAGCACGACCACCAACGCCGCACCGGCAAAGAGGCTCGTTGCCCATCCGGGGAGCCCATCGAGCATGGTCGAGGGGCGTCGCGATGGCACCGTGGCTGCCGACAAGGGCGATCTCCGAAAGTGGCTGACTGCACCGGGCGGGCCGGCCGCTGCAGCCTAACCCCGGCGGGGTGCGTGGTGTGCGCACCCTTGCCTCGCCGGACAGACGTACAGCGTCGGTACCGTGCCGCGCCATGAGCACCACCGACGACGACTTCCGGACCGACGACGCGGGCGATCTGCCCGACGAGGTCGGCCTCCCCGGTCCGGACCCGTTCCGTTCGGCGTCCCTGCTGGCGCCGGTGCTGGCTGGCGGTTTCCTGATGGGCGCCGCCGACATCGTGCCCGGTGTCTCGGGCGGCACCGTTGCGCTGCTCCTGGGCTTCTACGAGCGCCTGGTCGGCAACGTCCGCCAGGGTGCCGCCGCGCTGGCCCACCTGGTGCGACTGGACTTCGGGGGCTTTCGTCGTGGCCTCGCGGCCGTGGAGTGGGCCTGGTTGGTCGCCCTGCTGTCGGGGATCGGCGCGGCACTGGTCCTGTTGGCTGGTGCGATCGAGCACCAACTCGAGGTCAACCCTGTCCCGATGTCCGGCCTCTTCCTCGGCCTGGTCGTCGGCTCGGTCGTCGTCGCGCGCGAGGACGTCCGTGCGTGGACCACACAGACAATCGCCGTGGCGGCCATCTCGGCCGTCGTGGCCTTCTTCGCGTTGGGTCTGCGCACGGCGGCCATCGTGGACCCCTCGCCCCTGGTGTTCTTCCTCGCGGCCATGGTCGCCATCTGCGCGATGATCCTGCCCGGCGTCTCCGGCTCGTTCCTGCTCTTGATGCTGGGGATGTACGAGCACGTCCTGGACGCCGCCGACGCGCGTGACCTCGTCTCGCTCGGTGCCTTCGTTGCCGGCGCAGCCGTCGGCCTCGGCGCCTTCTCGACCTTCCTGACCTGGCTCCTCGCGCGCTTCCACGACCTCCTGCTGGCGGCGTTGATCGGCCTGATGGTCGGCTCGCTGCGTGTCCTGTGGCCCTGGCCAGCGGGCGGGCCCGGCGTGGGCGTGGGGGAGACGGCACTCGGCGCCCCGTCCGGCCAGGTGCTGTCGACCGTGGCCCTCGCGCTTGTCGGGTTGATCGCGGTCATCGTCGTGGCGCGTGTGGCCCGGGCGCGGAGCTAGCGTCGAGGTCCCGAAGCACGGAGCTGGTCTTGGCGATGCAACAGGCAACGATTG
This sequence comes from uncultured Nitriliruptoria bacterium, assembly GCA_965364815.1. Lineage (GTDB taxonomy): Bacteria > Actinomycetota > Nitriliruptoria > Nitriliruptorales > Nitriliruptoraceae > CBDTZE01. The sequence continues at coordinate 7,277 of CBDTZE010000092.1, forward strand.
ACGGCGCCGCGCCGTGGTCCTCCCCGGGCACGGGTGCCAACGCGCGCCTGGGCGCCGTCGTGGTGCACGGCTTCACCGGGAACCCGAACTCGACACGCCCCACCGGCGAGGCCCTCGCGGCCCACGG
>CBDTZE010000093.1:0-7326 GCA_965364815.1 uncultured Nitriliruptoria bacterium
TGACCGACGAGGAACTCGACCACCAGATCGACACGCTGCGCCAGGGCCGAGCCGTGGAACCCGTGGCCTACGCCTCCCCATCCGAGGGCTCATCCCAGGACGCCGTCCGCATCCGCGAACTCAACGACGCGATGGTGGCTGCCGTCGGCCAGAACCAGCACCTCACGGAACTCCAGGCCGAACGCGCCCGCCGCCAGGGCCTGTAGGCAGGCTCAGGGTCCGGGGACCGGCACCAGGCCCGCCGCACGCCCGGCGTCGATCTGGCGCTCGATCCTCCCGCGCCCCTGAGCCGACCCGATCAGCGGACCCAGCCGGACGGTCCCCGAACCGGTCACGGCGTGCAGGGCCAGTCCCGTCGTCACGTCCGGGTCCTGGTCCGCCTCGACGTCCACGTCCAGCGACTCAACGAAGGTCGCCTCGCCCCAGGCCAGCAAGGTGACCTGCGACCACGCCAGCAGCTCATCGGGCTGCCCATGGGCCCCGCGGATCCCGTCGACGGCAACCTCGAAGCCCATGTTCTTCGCGACCGCCCGCACCGCCAGGACCAGCAGCGCCACCAACGGCACGACCCACAGCAGGACAGGCGGTCGCAGCAGCGCCGACACCACGACGAGGCCAAGCGCCGCGGCGCGGACCACCGGGTACCAGGGCCAGCCCGGCGTCCGGATCGTCCGACGTCTGGGTTGCACCGGCCGGCTCAGTAGGCCCGGCTGAACGTCACTCGCTTGCCGTAGGCGCTGTCCTGGCCACACTTCACGCAGGCACCCGACGCGTCGTCACCCTCGATGAGGATGGCGCGCGGCGTCGACTTGGTCTCCGCCTTGATCTGGTCCTCGCACTCCGGACGACCGCAGTGCAGCACGTTGGCGAAGCCCTTTGCGACCTGCGCCGTGAAGGTGTCCCAGTCGTCGACAACCGCGGTGTTCTCGTCGCGGAAGGCGGTGGCCCGGGCCAGCAGGGCGTCGTGGTAATCGTCGAGGCGCTGTGGCATGGACGACACGAGCTCGTCCAGGGCGACGGCGTCCTTGACCGGCCAGCCCTTGGCGTCACGCTCGCCGATCCGGGAGGCAAGCAACGCCGTCCCGGCTTCGATGTCGCGAGGTCCGAGCTCGATGCGGAACGGGATGCCCTTGAGCTCGGCGTCGTTGAGCCGGAAGCCCGGCGACTGGTCGCGATCGTCGAGGTCGGCACGCACGCCGGCGGCCTTGAGGTCGTCGACCAGCTGAGCGGCGCGAGCCTTGGCCAGTTCACCGTCATCTCCGCGCCCCATGGGGACGACGATGACCTGGATCGGTGCGAGCCGAGGCGGCAGGACAAGCCCCTGGTCGTCACCGTGGGCCAGGATGATCGCTCCGACCATGCGGGTGGACATGCCCCAGGAGGTCGTGTGGGCGAACTTGCGCTCCCCGTCCTTGTCCTGGAAGTTGATGTCGAAGGCCTCGGAGAAGTTGGTCCCGAGGTAGTGCGAGGTGCCCGACTGCAGGGCCTTGCCGTCGCGCATCATGCCTTCGATGGTGAAGGTGCGGACGGCGCCGGCGAACCGCTCGCCCTCCGTCTTCTCGCCCTTGACCATGGGGATCGCGGCGACGTTCTGCGCGAACTCCGCGTAGACGTCCCACATCTTCTTGGTCTCCTCCATCGCCTCCGCCTCGTCGACGTGGGCGGTGTGGCCTTCCTGCCACAGGAACTCGGTGGTGCGCAGGAAGATCCGCGGGCGCATCTCCCAGCGGACGACGTTGGCCCACTGGTTGATGAGGATCGGCAGGTCCCGGTAGCTGTTGACCCAGCGGGAGTAGGCCTCACCGATGACGGTCTCCGAGGTCGGACGGACCACGAGGGCCTCGCCGAGCTCCTTGCCGCCGCCGTGCGTGACGACCGCGAGCTCCGGGGCGAACCCGTCGACGTGCTTGGCCTCACGTTCGAGGTAGCTCATCGGGATGAACAGCGGGAAGTACGCGTTGACGTGCCCCGTGTCCTTGAACCGCTGGTCGAGCTGCGACTGCAGCAGCTCCCAGATCCGCCAGCCGTAGGGCCGGATGATCATGGTGCCCTTGGCCGGACCGTTCTCCGCGAGCTCCGCCTTGTAGACGATCTCGTTGTACCAAGCGCTGACGTCCTCACTGAGGGGCGTCACGCCGAGGTTCTTCTGCTTGCCCACGGGGAAATTCCAACGGTCGGTCGAGCCCCGGAGGCTAGTGCCGCACACATGACGCCCCGACCGCCGAGGCATACCTTCGTCATCTCCGCACAGCCCGAGGAAGGCCACCACCCATGGGCGAGCCCTACGACCCCGACTTCAACGAAGAGGTCCCCGGCGTGAACCAACCCTGGGACGCCAACACGCCGCCGCCCCCACCGGCGAACCCGGTCCGCGCCGCGAGGTCACCGGAGGACGTCCGCATGTGGACGTTGATCGCCCACGCCTCCGCGATCCCGTCGGCCTTCTTCGCCCTCGCCTTCGTCGGCCCGCTGATCGTCTGGCTCATTCGCAAGGACATCGACCCGATCTCCGGGGCGCATGCCAAGGAAGCCCTGCACTTCAACATCAGCGTCATGATCTACGCGGCGATCTCGTTCGTGCTGGCCTTCGTGCTCATCGGGATCCCGATGCTGATCGCCCTGGGCATCTTCTGGCTGGTCAACGTGATCCGTGCCAGCGTCGCCGTCAGCGACGGCCGCACGTTCCGCTACCCGTTGACCATGCGGATGTTCTGAGCCAGCCGACTCAGGCGACCTCGACGCCCTTCCAGAAGGCGACGTGGTCCTTGATCTCGCTGGCCGCGTCCTTGGGTGCCGGGTAGTACCAGGCCGCCCCGGCGTTGACCTGGCCATCAACGACGACGTCGTAGTACGACGCCTTGCCCTTCCACGGGCAGCTCGAGGTCTTGTCCGTCTTGGCGAACAGGTCCTGGTTCAGCGACGATGGCGGGAAGTAGTGGTTGCCCTCGACGACGACGGTGTCGTCGGACTCGGCGAGCACGGTGCCGTTCCAGGTGGCCTTGGGCATGACGGTTCCTCGGTTGTTCGTTGCACGGGTCAACGGACAACGTGCCCGGCTTCTTCCCTCGTCAGTGGGCCGCGGTCTCGGCAGCGGCCCCGCGCCCTGACCACCACGCCAACGCGGCCACCGTCGGGGCGCCCACGAAGACACCCAGCACCGCCGACGCGAGGGTGTTGGCTGTCCAGGCAAGCAGGCCACCGACGCCTGCGACGGAGTCCTTGATCGACTCCTCGAGATCGTGGACGGGCGCGTACAGGAAGTCGATGCCGTACTCGTGCATGGCGACCAGCCAGATGTGCCCGCCGACCCACAACATCGCCGCGGTCCCAACGACGGTCAGCAGGACCAGCAGCTTGGGCATGAACGCCACCAGCGCCTTGCCGAAGTCCTCACGCAGGCCACCTTCCTGGGCCAGTCGCAGACCCACGTCGTCCATCTTCACGATCATCGCCACGACGCCGTAGACCATGATCGTGATCGCTATGGCGACAACGACAAGCGTTGCCGATCGAACGAACAGGGGCTCGTCGGCGATCGTGTCCAACGCGATGACCATGATCTCCGCGGACAGGATCAGGTCCGTCCGGATGGCGCCGGCAACCAGTTCGTCCTCGGACTTCGGGGCACCATCTCCGTGGTGGTCGTCGTGCCCCGCCAGCTTCCCGTAGATCTTGTGCACGGCCTCGTAGCAGAGGTAGGCGCCACCCATCATGAGGATCGGCGTGAGCAGTACCGGAAGGAACTCGCTGAGCAGGATCGCCACGGGGACGACGAAGAGCAGCTTGTTGCGGAAGGAGCCCTTCGCGATCCGGATGATGATCGGCAACTCACGCTTCGCCGCGACGTCGGCCACGTACTGCGGCGTCACCGCCGCATCGTCGATCAGGACGCCGGCGGCCTTCGTCGTCGCCTTGCCAGCGGCCACGCCGATGTCGTCGAGTGAGGCGGCCGCCAGCTTCGCGAGCGCGGCAACGTCATCGAGCAGCCCGACAAGACCACCAGCCATCAGGAAACTCCAGTGCAGGGAACAAGACCGCCACCGTAGTGGCTGATCAGTAGCCGAACTTGCCAAGCGCCTTGGGGTCCTTCTGCCAGTTCTTGCTCACCGTCACGTGGGTCTCGAGGTGAACCTTCGTGCCGAACAAGACCTCGAGCTCCTTGCGTGCCTCGGTGCCGGCGTCGCGCAGCACCTCGCCACCCTTGCCGATGACGATGCCCTTCTGGCTGTCGCGCTCGACGTGGACCTCAGCTCGCAGTCGAGTGAGACCGTCGCCGGTCTCGTGCTCCTCGAACTCGATCTCCTCGACCACGACCATGATGGAGTGCGGGACCTCACCCTCCATGCGGCGGATCAGCTTCTCGCGAAGCAGTTCGGCGGCCCGCTGGGTCATGGGCTGGTCCGAGACCTCGCCGGTGCGGAACAGCCGCGGGCCCTCGGGCAGGTGGCGGACGATGACGTCCAGCAGCACGTCGAGGTTGAAGCCGCTCTCCGCGGAGACGGGGACGATGTCGGGCCAGGTGCCGAGCTCCTGGACCGCGAGCAGCACCGGGATCGCCTGCTCCTTGTTCTTGAAGCGGTCCTCCTTGGTGACGATCACGACGACGGGTGTGCCGGTGGAGGCGAGTTCCTGCGCCAGGAGCTTGTCGCCACCCTGGACGCCCTTGATGCCGTCGACGAGGAAGCAGACGAGGTCGACACCCGACCACGTGTCGTGCAGGACCTTGTTGAGCCGCTGGGCCAGCAGCGTCTGGGGCTTGGCCATGCCGGGTGTGTCGAGGAAGACGACCTGCGCGTCCTCGCGTGTGACGACGCCACGGATCTGGTTGCGCGTGGTGCCGGGGACCTTGGTGACGATCGCCACCTTCTCCCCCACGAGCGCATTCATGAGCGTCGACTTGCCGACGTTCGGTCGGCCGACCAGCGCCACCATGCCGGCGCGGTGGCCGGCGGGGAGCTCGTCGGTGTTGCCGTGCAGGATCGAGGCGACGTCGAGCTCGACGCCTCCACTGGTGTCGAACTCGTTCACTTCTGTCCCTCGGAGAGCCGCTTCGGGCCGAATGCGTGTGGCAGCAGATCGGTGATGCTGTTGATCATGGGTCGCCCGCCGTCACCGGAGGACAGGATGGTGGCCGTGGGGCCGAACTCGAAGATGACCTGGCGGCAGGAGCCGCAGGGCGTCACGGCCGAGTCGCCGTCGCCGACGACGGCCACGGCGACGATCTCGGCCACGCGCCCCGAGCACGCCATCATTCGCACGGCGTTGGCCTCGGCGCACGACGTCATGGGATAGGCGGCGTTCTCCACGTTCGCGGCCTCGAAGACGCGGCCGTCGTCCGTCAGCACCGCCGAGCCGACCCGGAACCCGGAGTACGGGGCGTAGGCCCGGGCCCGCGCCGTGCGTGCGCGCGACAACAGTTCCGCGTCGTCGGGCATCGCGCCCTGGGGCGTCACGTCGGGCTTCATGCCGTGGCCACCTGTTCGACGATCTCGACGAGGACACGGCTGATGCGGCGTCCCTGCACGCGTTCCGCGGTGAAGCGCAGGCCTTCGAGCTCGACGGACTCGCCCGGCTCCGGGACGCGGCCCAGCACACCGAAGACCAGCCCGCCGACCGAGTCCCAGCCGTCCTGCGGCAGCGCCACGTCGATCATCTCCGACAGGTCAGCCACGGGATAGCGGGCATCGACGCGCAGCGAGCCGTCGGCCAACTCGGTCACCAGCGGTTCCTCGCGGTCATGCTCGTCGACGATCTCGCCCACGATCTCCTCGAGGATGTCCTCGATGGTGACCAGGCCCACGACGGCGCCGTACTCGTCCACGACGAGGGCGAGGTGGACGGCCTGCTCCTGCAACTCACGCAGGAGTTCGTCGATGCGCTTGGCCTCGGGGACGAAGGCCGCATCGCGGATGAGCGAGGACCAGTTCTCCACGCCCGGCTGCATCGCGAGGTGACGCAAGACGTCCTTGGCGTAGACGACGCCGGCGATCTCATCGCGCGAGCCTCGCTGGACCGGGATGCGCGACCGACCGTTCTTGATGACGGTGTTGACCAGGTCGCGCAGCGGCGCGTCCTGCTCCACGGTGACCATGTCGGGCCGCGGGACCATGATCTCGCGCACGAGCGTGTCGCCGAGGCTGAAGATCGAGCGGATCATCTCGCGCTCGTCGTCCTCGATCGGGTCGTCCGCGTCCTCGTCGGCGACGTCCAGCAGACGCCGCATCTCCTCGTCGGACGGGTACGGGCCGGAGACGTCCGGCTTGGTTCCGACGATGGCGCGCCCGAACGACACCAGCAAGGTCGCCACGGGCTCGGTCAGCCGGATCAGCAGCGCGGCGGGGCGCGCGATGCGCTGCGCCACGACCTCGAGGTCACGAGCGGTCAGGGTCCGCGGCGCGACCTCGCCCAGGACCATGGAGACCACAGAGAGGCCCAGGACGGCAACGACGCCGGCGACCCCGCCGGGCAGCAGGTCAAGCGCCAGGACCGTGGCCAGGACCGCCGCCGTGATGCGCACGCCGACGGTGTTGAGCAGCACGGCGTTCATGGCCTTGCCGCGATGTTCAAGGAGCCAGATGAGCGCCCCGGAGGCCTTGGGCGCCTCCTCCTCCATGCGCATGGCCCGCGCGATGTTCAGGCGCAGCAGCACCGTCTCCGTTGTCGCCAGGAAGGCGGACAGGAGCACGAGAAGGACAAGCGCGGCAGCAGCCACGGCGGTGGTCATCGTCAAGCCTCAAAGCTGGCGAGGATCTGGTCGGTGAGCCCGAACATCTCGCGTTCGCGATCCGGGCTGTCATGATCCATGCCCAGAAGGTGCAGGATCCCATGCACGGTCAGCATGCGCATTTCCTGCTGCGGCGTCCGCCCGAAACGGGGCGCCTGCTCCGCGGCCACGGAGGGGCACAAGACGACGTCGCCGAGCATGGACGGGACGTCCGGCGGTGACTCACCGGGTTCGTCGATCGGGAAGGCCAGGACGTCGGTCGGACCGTCCTTGCCCATGTGCTGGTTGTTGAGGGCGACCATGGTCTCGCGGTCCACGGCCAGGACCGCGATCTCCATGTCCGCGGGGATGCGCCGGTCGGCCACGACGTGTCGTGCGAGGGCCAGCAGGTCGTCGAGGTCGACGGGTTCGCTCTGCTCGTCCGATGCGTAGACAGCCATTCAGCGCGCCCCTTCCTGGGACTCGTCGAAGCGTTCGTACGCCTCCACGATGCGCTGCACGATGTGGTGACGCACGACGTCCTGCGCCTGCAGCGTGCAGAAGGAGACGCCTTCGAGGCCGTCGAGGATGCCCTGGACGACCCGTAGGCCGCTGGTACGGCC
>CBDTZE010000094.1:0-7323 GCA_965364815.1 uncultured Nitriliruptoria bacterium
AGGCCTCGCCGTGCTCGGAGTAGATCCAGACCTTCGTCTCCGGCTCGGCAGTGCCGACGTACCGCGACTTCGGCGGGGTGCCGTCAGTGCTGTCGTGCACCTGGTCCGAGGTGAACGCCACGGTCTGCTGGGCAGGCTCCGGGCGGACGCCGGTGAACTGGAAGGTGTTGCGGTCACCAGCCGAGGACTCCACGACGACGGTCCAGGTCTTGGTGCCGTAGGGGGCGGACTCGAACCAGACCTTGGTCTTCCAATGGCCGTTGCCGTCAGCGACGGTCTGGGCGTTGCCGTAGTCGGAGGCGACGTGGACGGTCGTGCCGGGTGTCGCGGTGCCCTCGTAGTAGTTGTAGGGCGGGTCGTACTCGACCTCGGTGTTGTGCTGCCACGCGGACCACTCGACGGCCTCGGGTTCCTGGCCGCCGGTGCCGTTGTTCACGAAGGACCAGTAGATCTTCTCCTCGGTGTGCAGCGACTTGGTCTTCACGTCGAAGGTGTGACCCTGTGGCGCGTTGGGGAACTCGACGCGGGCGAACCACTCGCCGTTGCTGTTGACGGCGACCGTCTTCTGGCCGTACTCGGACCAGACCCAGACCTCGGTGCCCGGCTGCGCCGTGCCCCAGAACTCGTCGTACGGGACGGGCTCCTCGCACGAGCCGTACTTCTGGTTGGCCGTGAAGGCGACGGTGGCGGGCTTCGGGGCCGGTTCGGCCTTCGGTGTCGGCTTGGGGGCCGGCGCCGCGGTCTTGGTCGGGGCCGGGGCCGGCTCGGACTTCGGGGCCGTGGTGGCCTTGGGCGTGGGCTTGGGTGCCGGAGCCTTGGTCGGCTCGGCCTCGGGCTTGGTGGTCGGCTCCTCGCTGGGATCGACCTCGCCGAGGGCAACCGGGACGAGATACGTCACGGTCACCGCGTCGCGGCCGACGCGGCCGTCGGGCGCGACGCCGCGGAACTCGACGACGTGCTCACCCTCGTCGAGTTCGAGGGTGATCTGCCAGCGGCCGTCGGGAGCCACGTCGACGTCGAAGCCGTCGACGGTGACGCGTGCTCCGATGATCGCCGTGCCGCCGAAGGTGACGGCCGGGTCGTCGACCACGACGCCGCTCCAGGGCGAGGTCACGTCGACCACGTCCTGCACGGCCGGGGCCTCACGGTCCACGACCTCGTCGATGTGTGTGGCGACCTCCGGGGTCGAGGGCGTCCGGTCGAGGATCACCGGGGCGGCGAAGGCCACACCGGCGACCAAGGAGGCCGCAGCGCCCAGTTGGGTGGCCTTGGCCATGGTCCGGCCGCGACGTCCGCGGGCGATGACGGCGTCCAGGCCGCTGGGGGAGGGTGCGGCACCGGGGAAGCCGTCGGCTCCCGCCCGCAGGCGCCCCTCGAGGTCGTCAGTTCCGCGCATGGCTGATGCTCCGTGTCTCGTCGACCAAGCCCTTGAGGGCATCCAGGCCGCGCTTCTTGTGTGTCTTCACCGAACCGGTGGAGCAGCCCATGGCGGCTGCCACCTCGACCTCGGGGAGATCGGCCACGACGCGCAGGAAGACCGCTTCGCGTTGGCGGCGGGGGAGTTGCGCCAGCAGGTCGACCAGGTCCTGGTCGAGACCCATCCCCGCTGACGGGGATGCGCTGCCGTACTCGGCGACGTACGTCTCCAACTGGCGACCGCGCCGGACGCGACGCACCCAACTCAGTGCCAGGTTCATCACCGTGCGATGCACCCAGGGTTGGGCGTGACCGGATCGCTCCAGCCGTCGCCACCGTGCGTACGCCTTGACGAACGCCTCCTGGGCCAACTCCTCGGCGACCGTGAGGTCGCGGGTGATGGTCCAGGCCGACCGGACGACCGCTGGATACCAGCGCCCGTAGGCCTCCTCGAATGTGTCCCGTTCCACCGGCTTCCTTCCCGATCAGCCGTCGAGTGATTGACGAACGGCGGGGGCGTCTGCGTTGACACGGAGCACGTGATCGCTGACGGCCTTGCGTTTGGCATCGGCACGAAGTCGGGGAAATTGACCGGATTCGGCCCGCTCCGGTGCTGTGGTGGCAAAATCACCCATTGTGGCCAGTCGCGCGTTCTGCGATGCCAAGGTGCGTTGAGCGTGCGGCGATCGGCCGGGTTCACGCCACCTCGAGCACCGTCGAGGAGCGTCATTGCCGTCGAGGCCGTGCAGGGCCTGCGTCGCCTGGTGACCACCTCCGTGCACAACCTGCCCGTGGGATGCGCCTCACGGCCGGTACGCGCGCCATCGTCGGGCGCCTTGGGGGCCAAATGGCGCCGTTGCTAGGCTCCCGCCGCGCCATCCGCACGCGTTTGATCCGACGCACCTCGCATTCCGCTCACGTCCCTCATCGGTCCGTGTTGCCCGCATGCGTGTTCGTCAGTTCGGCCGTCGCGCAGATGTGTGCAGGTTGACGGGTCGGTCGTCCCGTGAGCCCTCGACTGGAGGTCGACGGTGAGCTTCTACGAGCAGTGGGGTGTGTTCGCGGTCCTGACGATCGTGGGCATCGCCCTGTACGCCTTCATCATGCTCTTGAACCGAATCATGTCTCCGTCGGTTCCCAGCCCGCTGAAGCTGTCGACCTATGAGTGTGGTGTCGAGGCGGTCGGTACGACCTGGTCGCAGATGAACATCCGCTACTACGTCTTCGCCTTCATGTTCGTGATCTTCGACGTGGAGACCATCTTCGTCTTCCCGTGGGCCGTGATCCTCGGCAAGCTCGACGCCACCACGGCCGTCACCGCCACGTTCGCGCTGGTCGAGATGGCGATCTTCGTCGGCATCCTCGCCGTGGGCCTGCTCTACGCCTGGCGCAAGAAGGTGCTGGTGTGGGAATGACCAACGCCACGCACCGCTCGGTCCTCGTGACCGTCCTCGCCGCTGACCGAAGGGCCTCCTGATGGGTGTCATCGACAAGGTCGACCTCCCCAAGCCCGTGAAGTACGTCTTCAACTGGGGCCGCAAGTACTCGTTGTGGTGCTTCAACTTCGGTCTGGCGTGCTGCGCCATCGAGTTCATCGCCGCCTCGACCTCGCGCCACGACTTCATCCGCCTCGGGGTCATCCCGTTCGCCCACGGCCCGCGCCAGGCCGACCTGATGATCATCTCGGGGACGCTCACGGACAAGATGGCTCCGGCCGTCCAGCGCCTCTACGAGCAGATGCCTGAGCCCAAGTACGTCATCTCGTTCGGGTCCTGCGCCAACTGCGGCGGCCCCTACTGGGACAGCTACTCGGTCACCAAGGGCGTCGACCAGATCATCCCCGTCGACGTCTACGTGCCCGGCTGCCCGCCGCGCCCGGAGGCCCTGCTCGACGGCATCATCGCCCTGCAGGACCGCATCCAGAACGAGTCCGTCAAGGACCGTCTCGCCACGCGGCCCGCGCCCATCGTGGTCGGGGAGTGAGCATGCAACCCGCGACGAAGATGACGACCGCCGAGGTCGACGCGCACCTGCGCGGCCACGTCGGCGACGACGCGATCCTCGACATCCGTGACGAGGTGGGGACCCACACCGTCACGGTGGTCCCGGAGAAGCTGGTCGAGCTCGTCGCGTTCCTGCGCGACGACCGCCACCTGGCCTTCAACTTCTTCGACTCGTCGTTCGGCGTCGACGAGGGCGAGGCCGGCTTCAGCCAGATCGTCGTGCTGTACTCCACGACGACCCAGCGCCGCATCCTGCTCAAGGTCTTCGCGACCGGTGGTCGTGAGAAGCCCGTCCTGCCGTCGCTGACCTCGCTGTACGAGGGCGCGGACTGGATGGAGCGCGAGACCTGGGACATGTTCGGCGTCGAGTTCGACGGCCACCCCGGTCTTGCCCCGCGCATCCTGTCCGTCGAGAACTTCGAGGGCTGGCCGCTGCGCAAGGACTTCTTCCTCGCCTCCCGCGTCGCCAAGCCGTGGCCGGGTGTCGCGGAACCGGCGGAGACCGACGACGACGGCAACGTGATCCAGAAGGAGACGCGCATCGGCGAGGCTCCGGGTCCGATGGCGCTCGACGAGTTGATGGCCGCACAGGCTCGCGCCGCCAACCCGCGCCCCGAGGCCGAGGTCGGCGAGGGCGAGTCCGGCGACGATGCCGCAGAGGCACCGGCGCGCGAAGAGGTCGAGATCGACCAAGAGACCTACGACGCCCTCATCGCCGAGGGCAAGTCGGAGCGGATCGCTCGGTCCAAGGCCAAGGCTGCCTTCCTCAAGAAGCAGCGCAAGGCAGAGGCCGAGACCGAATCCGCCGCTGACCAGGAGGGTGACGCGTGAGCGAGCTCGACACCCGCGAGGTCATCCACCCGGGCACCGCCCCGGGCGAGGACATCGCCATCGAGGTGCGCGGCACTGGCGATTTCGCCACGTCCGACATGTCGCTGTCGATCGGTCCGGCCCACCCCGCGACCCACGGCGTCTTCCGCATCGTGCTGGACATGGACGGCGAGAAGGTCATCGACGCCCGCCCGGTCATCGGGTACATGCACCGTGGCTTCGAGAAGCTGGCCGAGTACCGCGACTACCGCCAGATCATGGCGCTGACGAACCGCCACGACTGGCTCTCCGGCTTCAACAACGAGCTCGGTGTGGCCCTCGCGGTCGAACAGCTCATGGAGTACGAGGTCCCCGACCGCGCCCAGTGGATCCGGATGCTGATGGCCGAGTGGGGCCGCATTCTCAACCACCTGATGTTCGTCGGCTCGTACGCCATCGAGCTCGGCGCCATCACGCCGATGTTCTATGCCTTCCGTGAACGCGAGGACATCCAGTTCCTCATGGAGTCCGCGACCGGTGGTCGCCTGCACTTCACCTACAACCAGGTGGGCGGCGTCAAGATCGATCTTCCGAAGGGCTTCATGAAGCGCTCGGTGGACCTGTCGGCCGTCATTCGCAGCCGCATGCAGGACTACTTCGACCTGGTCCTCGGCAACGAGATCTTCCACGCGCGCACCAAGGGCATCGGCGCCCTCGACACCGCCACCGCCCTGCGGTACGGCGTCACCGGGCCGACCCTGCACGCCACCGGCTGCCCGGAGGACTCCCGCGTCACCGAGCCGTACCTCAAGTACGGCGAGATCGACGTCGAGGTCCCCGTCGGCGAGAACGGTGACAGCTACGACCGCTTCGCCGTCCTGCTGTACCGGATCATGGCGTCGCTGGACATGATCGACCAGATCCACGACCACATGCCCGCGGGCCCGGTCAACACCAAGCTTCCCAAGATCGTCAAGGCCCCGGAGGGCCACGTCTACGTCCGCACGGAGAACCCGCTGGGTCAGCTCGGGTACTACCTGCAGAGTGACAACGGCCGGACGCCGTGGCGCTTCAAGATGCGCACGCCGTCGTTCTCCAACGTCGCGATCCTGCCGCACCTGTTGCGTGGGACGCTCGTGCCGGACACCGTCGCGGTCCTGGGATCCGTGTTCTTCGTCGTGGGAGACATCGACCGATGACCGCTGCCCTCGACTCCCTGACCGTCCTGAGTGTCGGCTCGTCCCTCCTCGAGGTCGACGGCAACTTCTGGCTGTCCGTGGCCATCAAGACCGGCGTCGTCCTCGGCCTGTTCTTCGTCGTCCCCCTGGTGGTGGGCTACATGGAACACAAGGTCATGGCCCACCAGCAGGCCCGCCTCGGCCCGATGGAGGCCGGCCCGCACGGCACCCTCCAGCTCGTCGCCGACGGCATCAAGTTCATCCAGAAGGAAGACATCGTCCCCCGGGCCGCGGACCGCAAGGTCTTCGCCGCGGCCCCCGGCATCGCGCTGGTCCCGGCCATCCTCGTCTTCCTCGTGCTCCCGCTCTCCGACGGGTTCTGGGGCCTTGACCTCGAACTCGGCCTGTTCTACGCCTTGGCCATCTCGTCGTTCAGCACCCTGGGCATCCTCATGGGTGGCTGGGCGTCGGCCAACAAGTTCTCGCTCTTCGGTGGCATCCGCTCCGCGGCACAGCTGATCGCGTACGAACTGCCGCTCCTGCTTGCTGCTGCGGCGGTCGCCGTGCAGGCAGAGTCGCTGTCGCTGGTCACCATCGTCGAGGCCCAGACGACCAGCAACATGTGGTTCGTCATCCCGCAGGCCCTCGGCTTCGGGCTGTTCTTCGTCGCCTCGATGGCGGAGCTCAACCGGCCCCCGTTCGACATGCCGATCGCTGACTCGGAGCTCGTCTTCGGGTTCATGACCGAGTACTCGGGCATCAAGTTCGCCATGTTCCTGCTCACCGAGTACGGCGGCATGGTCTCCATGTCGGCACTGATGACGGTGATGTACCTCGGTGGTTGGCAGCCCCTCCCGGGCGTCGGCCTGCCGGGCTGTGAGACAGCCGGGATCTTCGACTGTGGTCTGCTGTCCGTCGCCCTCGGCTTCGGCATCACCATGGGCAAGATCTTCCTGCTCACCTTCGTCATGGTCTGGGCACGTGTGACGTACCCACGTCTGCGCGAGGACCAGCTGCAGAAGATGTCGTGGCTGGTGCTCGTCCCGCTGTCCCTCCTCAACCTCGCGGTCGTCGCCGTCGGCAAGGTGGTCTTCTGATGGCAGCTCCCGGAGTCGGCCTCATCAAGGGTCTGGGCGTCACGCTCAAGACCATGTTGAAGCCTGCCGTGACCCAGCAGTACCCGCACGTGCGTCCCGTCCTCGAGCCCCGCACCCGTGGTGTCATCGGCCTGATGGACGAGAACTGCACGGTCTGCATGCTCTGCAGCCGTGAGTGCCCGGACTGGTGCATCTACATCGACTCCCACAAGGAGACGGTGCCCCCAGCCAAGGAAGGTGGCCGCGCCCGCACGCGCAACGTGCTGGACCGCTTCGCCATCGACTTCTCGCTGTGCATGTACTGCGGCATCTGCATCGAGGTCTGCCCGTTCGACGCCCTGTGGTGGTCGCCGGAGTTCGAGTACGCCGAGTACGCGATCGACGGCCTCCTGCACGAGATGGACAAGCTGCGCGAGTGGGCCGACACGGTCCCGCCCCCGCCGCCGCTGGATGAAGGCGCAGAGCAGCCCAAGGAGGTCCTCGACGCCCTGGCCGCTGCCAAGAAGCGCCTCGACGCCGCCGAGCAGGCCGCCATCAGCGCGGAGTCGGCTGCTGCCGCTCCCGCCGAGGCCGGAGCCGACGCTCCCGCCGCCAAGAAGGACGGCCCGAAGCGTGCCGCCGACATCGACATCGACGTCAAGGTCGAGATCGACCAAGAGGTCTACGACCAGCTGATCGCGGACGGCAAGTCCGAGCGCGTCGCCAGGTCCAAGGCCAAGGCCGCCTTCGTGAAGAAGAAGAAGGCCGAAGCGCTGGCCGCGATGGAGGCCGAGGGCGGCGACGCCCCCGCCGCCGAAGCGCCCGATGCCGAAGCCGCGC
>CBDTZE010000095.1:0-7283 GCA_965364815.1 uncultured Nitriliruptoria bacterium
AGAGGACACGACCCCCGTGCCTGTCGTTGAGCCCAGCGAGACGCCTACGCCGACACCCACCCCAACGCCCGCGCCGTCACCGACGCCGACGCCGACGCCGACACCCAGTGCCTCGGCCAGCGAGGACGATGGGCGCATCGCCCCGTCTTCGATCTCGATCCAGATCCTCGACGCGGTGCTCACCGACGGGGACGCGGCGGTCGACAAGTGGCGCACGAAGCTCAAGGGCGACGGCTACCGGGTCGTGGCGAAGAACGACGCCATCCGCCAGTACGCCAAGACGACCGTGATGTACACGGCCGGCTTCCGTGCCCAGGCCGAGCAGATCGCCAAGGACTACGGCTTCACCGAGGTCCAGGAGAAGCCGGACAACCTCTCGTCGAGCGTCCAGATCCACCTGGTCGTCGGCGACGACGCCCGCTGAAACGACCAACGCCCGGCACGTGGCCGGGCGAGGTGGTGAAGCGGGGGATGCTCAGGTGCGCTGCAGCAACTGCAGGCGGCTGAGGAGTTCGGTGCGGCGACGCTCGACGACGGCCGGGTCGGCGGACAGCACGTCACCGATGGTCTGGGCGAGCGCCAGCGGGCTGAACGGCTTGGTGATGTACTCGGCAGCGCCGAGCTCGAAGCCGCGGATCTGGTCGGCCTCCTGCACCTTGGCGGTCAGCAGGACGATCGGTGTGGACCGCAGGTCGTCATCGCTCTTGGCGGCCTCGAGGACGGCCCAGCCGTCCATGCGCGGCATCATGACGTCGAGCAGGACCAGGTCAGGGGACTCGGCGCGCATCTGCTCGAGCGCCTCGATCCCGTCGGATGCCTGGACCACGTCGTATCCCTCGAACTCGAGGTTGACGCGGCAGAGCAAGAGAACGTCTGGCTCGTCGTCCACGACGAGAACCTTGCGCTGTGCCACGGGAACACCTTGGGGCGATGGGGGATAGCTCAGTGTGACATCGGATTGCGTCCACTGACGTCTTGTCGGCCAACACGGCCCGTGATCAAGCGGTCCGGCACGGCGGTGCCGTTCACTGAATGAGTAGTGCCATGAGCACTTTAGGTGGCTATTTCGCGGCTTGTACGCGCCAATCGCGCAGTGGTGGGCGCTCTGAGGGGGCGACAGGGTGGGTTTCGAGCGCCAGGGCACCTGCGGTGCGCATTGGCTGCAGCAGGACCTCGCTGCGGGGGTCGGTGAAGATGGCCCGGTCATGGTCAACCAACCGACCCATCGCAACGGAGAGTATTTCCGCGGCCATCCGGCCGAGGGCCGCGATGTCCTGGTGGTCGTGCTGGCGTCGGTCGAGGTCCACCTGGGCGATCAGGCCTGGTCCATGGTGGTGAGAGATGTCCACCAACATGGCCAATTCGACCCCGTACCCACGGACGAACGGCAGTGATTCGAGCAGGTCGCGTCGCCCCGCGTACTCACCGGAGAGCGGCTGGGCGAGCCAAGCGAGCTCCGGCCAGAAGGCATTGAGCAGTGGCCGCGCCAGCAACTCTGTCACGCGCCCACCGCCGGAGGGCAGCACCACCTCGCCGAGATCCAGCGGCCGGTCGTAGGTCGCCTTGGTGAACGAGACGGACGGGTCCGTGAGCAGGGGGCCGAGCAGTCCCGTGACGAAGCGGGCGTCGATGTCGACGATGTCGGCGTCCACGAAGCACACCAGGTCGGCGTCGGTGGCGGCCAGTCCCTTCCACAGCGCCTCGCCCTTGCCGATCCCCGGGCCGGCCTCGGGCAGCACGTCGTCCTGGGCCACGACGCGCGCCCCGGCCTCGGCAGCCAGTCGGGCGGTGTCGTCCGTCGAGGAACCGTCGACCACGACGAGGTCGTCCACCAAACCGGCGTCGACGACGGTTTCGCGCAGGGTCGACACCACACGTCCGACGTTCGCGGCCTCGTTGCGCGCCGGGATGACAACGGCGACGCTCACGCCGTCTGCAGCCTTCGCCACCAGCAGGTCAGCGAGCGCGAAGTCGAGGTGGTGATGCGTGCGGGGCGGGTGCACAGGGCCTCCAGGGTGGTTGCCAGGCCCAGTGAGCGTGCCACGCGCGGGGTGTCCTGCAGATCGCCACGGCCGACCCTCGCATTTGCACGGACAACTTCCAGTGGCATGCTTGCAGCGGACTCATCCAGAGAGGTCGAGGGCTCGGGCCCTTTGACGCCTCGGCAACCTCCCACCTTCCGCCGTGAGGCGCAGACCGGGAACGGTGCCAAACCCGGACCGTCAGGTCGATGAGGCAAGTTGCACATCATTCGACCTCCCGACGGGAGGTCGTTCGTGGTTTCTGGGCCGGGTCCGCTTCCCCTCAGGAGCATGCATGACCGCCCTCGACGTCCCCCCCTCTTCGACGTCCGCCGCCGAGCCCCTCGTCACCAACCTCACCGGCCTGGCCTGTCGCGAGTGCGGCCAGACCGAGCCTGTCGCTGCCAGCCACGTCTGTGACATGTGCTTCGGCCCGCTCGAGGTCGTGTACGACACCGAGGCGATCCGCAAGGTCATCAGCCGCGAGCGCATCGAGTCCGGCCCCGAGTCGCTCTGGCGCTACGGCGACCTGCTCCCGACGCTCTCGACCGACCCGTCGCACCGTGTCTACCTGCGCGCCGGCTGGCAGCCGCTGCGCCCCGCGCCCCGCCTGGCTGCGGAGATCGGCCTCGACGAACTCTGGATCAAGGACGACACCCACAACCCGTCGGGCTCGTTCAAGGACCGCGTCGTCACGATCGCGATGTCCGCCGCCCGGGCCCTGGGCATCCAGACGATCGCCTGCGCCTCGACCGGCAACCTGGCCAACTCGGTCGCTGCCCACGCCGCCGCCACTGGCATGGAGGCCTACGTCTTCATCCCGCACGACCTCGAGCAGGGCAAGATCGTCGCCTCGTCCGTCTACGGCGCAAACGTCGTGGCGGTCAAGGGCAACTACGACGACGTGAACCGCCTGTGCGCCGAGGTTGCGGACGAGAAGGGCTGGGGCTTCGTCAACGTCAACCTGCGCGTCTTCTACGCCGAGGGCTCCAAGACCATCGGCTTCGAGATCGCGGAACAGCTCGGCTGGCAGCTGCCGGACCGGGTCATCGCCCCGATCGCCAGCGGCGCGATGATGGTCAAGATCGACAAGGCCTTCCGCGAGTTCGTGGACTACGGCCTGGTCGACGACCACGCCGTGAAGATCTCCGGCGCCCAGGCGGACGGCTGCTCTCCGGTCGCCACGGCGTTCTCCGAGGGCACCTTCGACGTGCGCCCCGTCAAGCCCGACACGATCGCGAAGTCGCTGGCCATCGGCAACCCGGCCGACGGCTACTACGCGCTCAAGGTCGCGGAACGCACCGGCGGCGCCATCACGTCCGTCTCCGACGAGGACATCCTCGAAGGCATGCGCCTGCTGGCTCGCACCGAGGGCGTCTTTGCCGAGACCGCGGGTGGCGTCACCATCGCCAACCTCGTCAAGCAGGTTCGCGAGGGCACCATCGCCCGCAACGAACGCACCGTCGCCGTCATCTCCGGCAACGGTTACAAGACCGTGGAGTCGCTGGCCGCCAGCTGCGGCCCGACCATGACCGTCACACCCGCACTTGCTGACTTCACCAGCCACCTGGAGGCCTGAGACATGCCCGCAACCGTTCGCATCCCCACACCGCTCCGCAAGCTCACCGACGGCGTGTCCGAGGTCTCGGCCGAGGGCTCCGACCTGCGCACCGTCATCGCCAGCGTCGACGCCGCCCACCCCGGCCTCGGGGCACGCATCCTCGACGAGGACGGCAACCTTCGCCGCTTCGTCAACGTGTTCGTCCGAGATGAGGACGTCCGCTTCCAGCAGGGCCTCGACACCCCGGTCGCCGAGGGTGAGGTCGTCAGCATCATTCCGGCGGTCGCCGGCGGCTGAATTGCCCCGTACGCACGGCTCCGGCGGAAGGTTCCGGGGCCGAGCGGACGTGGACAGTTCAGGTCACGTGTCGCGCGGCCGATCTGTTGAGTGAGCGCTCGGGACCCTGACGTGGCAGCATGCCGCACGGTCCGGCCCTCTTCGTCACGTCATCGTGACCGCCCGGATCCGTCCGTCCCCACCCGTCCCCGTGCCCTGGAGCTGTCTGTTGCGTGCCCCGCGCCGCTTCCTGCTGTCGTTCCTCTTGGCCTTCGGATTCCTCGCTCCCACCGCGATGTCCGCCATGGCCCAGGAACTGCCGGACATCTGGTTCCCGATCGAGATCAACGACGACGTTCGTTGGTCGGACACCTATGGGGCGCCGCGGTCCAGCGGTCGGACCCACAAGGGCGTCGACCTCATGGCGCCGCAGATGACGCCGGTCTACGCGGTCCAGTCGGGCTACATCGCCCGGGCCTACGGCGGGGACAGCAAGGAATGCTTCGGCGGCACACGGTGCAGCTCCTACGGCTTCCTGCTCTACGCCGATGACGGTCGCTCGTACTTCTACCTGCACATGAACAACGACACCCCGGGTCGCCCCAACGGCTGCGACACCACCGGTGGTCCGGAGAACGCGTTCAGCCCCCGGCTGGTCGAGATTCTCAAGCAGCGCGGGACCCTCGAGCCCCTGCCGGCGAGGTGGGACCCCCAGGACGTCGTGCGGGTCGAGAAGGCCGAACTGCTGGGCTACACCGGTTCCTCGGGCAACGCCGGCTGCAAGGTGGACCACATCCACTTCGAGTCCTGGCAGGACCACGTCTTCCGTTCCTCGAACGACCCCGCGAAGGACAACCCGACCCCGCAGGTCGACGCAGCCTTCGACAACGACCGTTTCTGGGGCCCCGAGGGCCCGGTCCAGCCCGTGGCCTCGGAACGGCTCGCCGGACCGAGCCGGATCGAGACGGCCATCGCCGTGTCGGCCGGATCGTGGGAGAGCGCCAAGACCGCCGTGATCGCACCGGCCGAGGTCTATCCGGAGGCCTTGGTCTCGTCCTCGCTCGCTGCCTGGGTTGACGGCCCCGTGCTCTTGGCGAAGGGCCACCCCAGCGCCGGCGGTGACGCGGTCGCCCCGGCGGTCGTGACCGAACTGCAGCGACTCGGCGTGGTGAACGTTGTCGTGGTCGCGTCCAAGGGCAACCTCTACGACGGCTTCGAGGACGCACTGGCCAAGGCCTCCGGGATCGACCGCGACAAGATTCGTCGCGTCTCCGGCAACGACCGCTACGAGCTCGCAGCGACGATCGCGCACGAGATCCTGCGTTATCAAGGCTGGCCCGAACCCGCTGCGGCGGCAAGCAAGGACGGTCCCACGCCGGAGGAATCCGGCGCCGGGATGCTCGAGGACATCCTCGGGCCCAACGACGAGGAAGCGACCGAGTCACCGGAGAGCATCTCCCCGATCCTCGCGTTGGGCGAGCACGAGGTCGTGGCGCGCGGTTGGCCCGACGCCCTGGCGTCCGCGACGCTTGCCGCAGCCCAGCGTGTGCCCGTCCTTTTGACGCGCGGCGGCGACCTGCCCGACGCCACACGTGAGATCATGGAACACGAGGGCATCGCCGAGGTCCGGATCGTCGGCGGTACCGCTGCCGTGTCGCAAGAGGTCGAGGACGAGGTCAAGGCCCTCGGCCACGTGACCCGGCGACTCTCCGGCGAAGACCGTTACGCGACCGCGCTGGCCGTCTCCGAGGAACTGATCGCGAACGGCTTCTCGCTGGCGCGCGTCCACTTCGCGACGGGGCGCAACTTCCCGGACGCCATGGCCGCCGGCGCAGCGATCGCCAAGCGCGGGAGCCTGCTGGTGATGGTCGACGGCAAGGCCACGGCGAACTCGCCGGCGGTGCTCGACTGGTTGCGGCACAACGAGGCCGCGATCGACGAGGTCGTCGCGATCGGCGGCCGTGCGGTGATCACCGACAACGCCCTTCGTCGCCTGGCGGTCCACGCCAACTGGGCGCAGGACCCGCACAACCCGGACGACCCCGAAGGCCAGGGCGACCCCGACCGCGCCTGATCGGCCCGGCGGGATCCGGCCGCCTGGTCAGTCGCTCGGACAGCGGACGGTCAGCAGCGCGATGTCGTCCTTGTGCTTCGCCGCGTAGGCGTTGGCTGCCTCGATCAGGTGCGCGACGATGCCTTCGGCGTTTCGGCCAGCGGCCTCACCCAGGGCAGCGTCGAGGCCTTCCTCGCCGAAGAAGTCCGGGCCCGAGCGGGCCTCGAGGATGCCGTCGGTGAACAGCACCAGCGCGTCGCCGGGTGCGAGGGTGACGGATGCCTCGCCCACGGAGATCTCGTCGAACCAGCCCAGGGCCGTCCCGGTCGCGTCGACGACCTCGACCGAGCCGTCGGCCCGCAACACGCGCGGCGGCGGATGCCCGGAGACCGCCAGGTCCAGGACGAGACCTTCCCATGCCGCGCCGGGGCGCACGGCAGCCAGGACCAGCGTCAGGTGGGGCGCGTCCGGCTCGGGGCGTCTCAGCAGTTGGGCGTTGAGGGCGCGAGCCACGTCGACCGGGCCGTCCGCATGCGCCGCGGAGGCTCGGATCGACCAGCGGGCCAACGAGGTGGTCTTGGCGGCGGGCGGGCCATGGCCGCAGACGTCACCCAGGGAGAGCCACCAGCCGCCGTCGGCCTCGAAGACGTCGTAGAAGTCACCGAGGACACCGTCGCCGTCGTCGGCCGGCACGTGCGCCGAAGCCAACTCCAGGCCGGGCACGTCGGGGAGGCTCGGGGGGAGCAGGGTCTCGCGCAGGGTCTCAGTGACGTCGCCGAGTTGCTCGACCGTCATCCGCAGGGCGATCTCCGCGCCTGCGGCCTCGGCAAGTGACGCCAGTGCCTCGATCTGGTCGAGGCGGAAGTCGCGGGGTTCGATGTCCACCACGCAGAACGTGCCGAGGACGTCGCCGGACGGTGCCTTGACCGGGAACCCGGCCCACGCGCGGACGCCCATGGCGTCGATGCTCACGTTGTCCTTGGTCACCGGGTGCTTGGCCGCGTCCCCGGCGATGAGGGACTCGCCGCTGGAGACGACGTACTGGCAGAACGACTCCTCGACGGTGTTCTGGCGGTCGGCGATGTCGTCGAGGTCGACCCCGATGCACGACTTCCAGAAGGACCGGCGGTCGTCGACCAACGTCATGAAGGCCATCGGCGTGCCCAGGATGCTGGCCGCCAGCCGCGCCAGGCGGTCGAACGGTTCCTCGGCGCCCGTGTCCAGCAGTCCGGTGGCCTGCACGGCACGCAGCCGGGCATGGTTGAGGATGGGGTCGTCAGGGGAGCGCGGCGTGGAAGTCATGCCGCGACGGTAGGCACCGAATCCGTCAGGTGACCGGTTGCGGACTGTCACAAGGCACGACGTGGCCCGT
>CBDTZE010000096.1:0-7271 GCA_965364815.1 uncultured Nitriliruptoria bacterium
AGCAGGACGTCGGCTCCGAGGGCTCCGACGTCCGGCAGTCCGTGCGGGGCGCCGGCGACGGCATCCACGATCGAGGCTGCGCCGGCCCGCCGGGCCATCCGGCACCAGTCGCCGACCGGGTTGAACTCGCCGACGACGTTGGAGACCCACGGCATCGCGACCACGGCCACGGCGTCGTCGAGGACGGCCTCGAGCCCGGACGTGTGCAGCCGGCCCGTCTCCGGGTCGACGGCCCACTCACGAACCTCGACGCCGTGGTCGGCCAGGCGCCGCCACGGGCCGGAGTTGGCCTCGTGATCCTGCTGGGTGACGACGACGGCATCGCCCGTGGTGAGTCGTTGACGGAAGGCATCGGCCAGCACGACCGTGTTGGCGGTGGTCGAGGGACCGATGTGCACCTCGTCCACGTCCACACCCAGGCTCCCGGCCAACGCCGGTCGCGTGCGGTCCATCCGCCGGGCGGCCTCCAGGCCGACCGGGTGCGGGTGGCCGGGCTGGAGTTTGACGTCCTCGTAGAACCCGGTCAGCAGGTTCACGACCTGCCGGCACGGCCAGGAGCCGCCTGCGTTCTCCGCGTGGCGGCCGGCGTCCTCGCCGAGGTGCTCGGCGTCGAAGGCCGGGAAGTTGCTGCGGACGAAGTCGAGGTCGAGCGACACGAGTGGCCCTGGGGTCGAGTGCCCGCGACGGTACGACGACCCATCGACCGGGCGGGGCGGTCACCCGCCGACGAGCCTGGCCCACGCGTTGGTGACGACCTCGCAGTCACAGAAGCCGCCGTGGCGCTCGAGGAGGTCAACGATGATCGCCTCCGGCACCCCGTGGTCGACGGCCCAGCGGCGGGTGTGGGTCAGGGCGTGGTCGCACGGCGTTTCGGCAAGCGCGGCGACGAGGTGGACGTACACCGAGTCGGTGCCGTCCTCGTCGTCGTGCTCGGACGTCGCGGCATTGGTCTGGGCAGTGGCGGACATGCATTCGGCCTTGGGTCAGGCCCCCGCCGCAGCCTGCCACGCCCATCCCCTCACCCGACGCCCACCTCTCGGCCCCTGTGGACAGCCGCGTTGAGCGTGTGTGGGCTGGTGGCGCGCCCGGCAGGATTCGAACCTGCGACCGTCGGATGAGAACGTTCGGTGTGTGTCCACGCTTGGCGCGCCCGGCAGGATTCGAACCTGCGACCGTCGGATTAGAAGTCCGGTGCTCTATCCAGCTGAGCTACGGGCGCCTGCAATGGGCGCAATCGTAGAGCGTGGAGGAACCACGCCCCGCCGCGGCGAATCCATCCAGACCTGACGCTTCTTGGATCCCCGTGTCCGTTCCCGTCCAGCTCCGCCTCGCCGCGGGCCTCACCCTCTGCGCACTGGTTGCCTCGTTGGCGACCGCCGCGGCTCCCTCGGCGCCGAAGCAGGAGGCAGACTGCCTGCGCGACCTGGGCACCGTCGACCTGCAGCTCTCCACCATCCCGGAGATCCAGGAGGCCATCGAGGCCGGGGCGCTGGACGCCGAAGACCTCGCGACGCGTCACCTGCGCCGGATCGCCGCGTTCGACGAGGAACTCAACGCCGTGCGGTCGCTGTCGCCGGTCGCCCTGGAACGAGCCGCGCAGATGGATGCCGAGCGTGAGCTGCTCGGCCCTCGCAGCCTGATGCACGGCATGACCGTGCTGCTCAAGGACAACGTCGGCACGCGCGACCTGCCGACCACGGCCGGGTCGATCGCCCTCGAGGGGCACGTGCCGGCCACGGATGCCGTCGTCACCCAGCGGCTGCGTGATGCCGGTGCCGTGGTGCTCGGCAAGGCCAACCTGAGCGAGTTCGCCAACTGGATGGGCCTGACGATGCCCAACGGCTACTCCTCGCTGGGCGGCCAGGTCAAGGCGCCGTACCGGTTCGGCAAGGACCCGTCGGGGTCGTCCACTGGCTCGGCGGTCGCGGCGTCGATGGCGTACGCGACGATCACCATCGGCACGGAGACCAGCGGCTCGATCATCTCGCCGGCTTTCACCCAAGGTCTGGCGGCGATCAAGCCGACCATCGGACTCGTGAGCGCCGAGGGCATCATCCCGTTGGCGCCGACCTTCGACACCGCGGGCCCGATGGCGCGCAGCGTGGTCGACGTGGCGATCGGACTCGACGTCATCGACGACGCCCAGGTCGACTACCTCGCCGGGCTCTCGACGACCTCGCTGGAGGGCGTGCGGATCGCGGTCCGACAGGAGCACACGGCGGGCGGATCCCTGTTGGAGCTCTTCCCGTCACAGCGGGAGATCTTCATCCAGGCGCTCGCCGATCTCGAACGTCAGGGTGCGGTCCTGGTCGTCGTCGACGACCCGGTGCCTGCGCTGGCCAACACCTCGCTGTTGGAGTTGGGCGCGATCCCCAATGAGTTCAAGGTCGGGATCAACGCCTTCCTCGCCGGCGCCGAGGCCCCGACTGGTGTCCGCTCGCTGTCCGACGTGATCGCCTTCAACCGGCAGCACCCGGACCGGGTGCCCTACGGCCAGCACTTCCTCGAGGTGTCCGGCCTGCAGTCGGGACTGGCCGTCGATCCCGTCATGCTGGGGACGGCCGCAGCCGCCCGGGCCGCCTCGCGTGGCTGGATCGACCAGGTCATGGCGCAGTACGACGTGGACGCCATCGTGGCCCCGAACGCCAGCCAGGCGAACCTGGCTGCCGCAGCCGGGTATCCCAATGTCGTCGTGCCCTCCGGCATGGACTCGTCGAACCCGCAGGGTCTGAGCATCGTCGGACGGTCCGGGGCGGACGCCTTCGTCCTGTCTCTTGCCCATGACTACGAGCAGGCGACGGCCCATCGGATCCCCCCGACGCAGGTCAACGACCTGATCGCGTACTGCGCACGCGAGGTCACGGTGCAGGACGCGTTCGACGTGGTCGCCGCGTCGGACCACCGCTGAGTCAGGCTCGCCGGAGTCGGACCTCGACCGTGCCACCGGTCGGCGTGTCCTCGACGACGAGGTGGCCTCCCATGGCCTCGACGAAGCCGCGCGCGACGGTGTGACCGATGGCGGACCGCGCGGGTGCGTCGCTGGTGCTGGCCTGCACCCAGTCGCCCTCGGCCAGGGGAGCCGCGCCGAGGTCGGTGACGACGATGTCCACCGTCGTCTCGGTCGCTGTGACCGCGACCGTCACGTGCTCGGTGCGGGGCGTGAGGTTGACGGCGTCGGTGAGCAGGTTGGTCAGGGCCATGCGCAGGGCCTCGGGGTCCACGAGTGCTCGGGTGTTCTCGACCAGGTGGGTCACCTGCACGGAGACGCCCTCGCCCGCCGTCCGTTGCCGGACGAACTCCGCGGCGTCGTGCAGGATCGGACCGACGTCGTGGGGCTCACGGACGAGTTCGACGTGTCCTTCCTCGATCCGGGCGAGTTCGAGGAAGTCGGCAACCAGGTCCTGCATGCGTTGTGCCACACCGTGCAGCCGGCGCAAGGCCGCGTCCTCGCCTTCGGTGAGTCGGTCCTCGAGCAGTTCCTCCAACGAGGCTGCGTGGCCGACCACGACGGTGAGCGGAAGGTGCAGGTCGCGAGCGGCGGCATGCAGGACGTCCTGGCGACGACGGTGGATCGCGATGCGTTCGAGCGCCTGGCCGGCTTGGCGGGCCAGGGTCGTGATCAGTTCGCGGTCGTGTTCGGGGAGGCCATCGATCGATGCCATCGCGACGCTGAAGACGCCATGGGCCTCGTCGGGCCCCAGGGGCACGGCCAGCATGTTGACGCGTCGGTCGACGACGACTTCGCGGTCGCGGAAGCACTGGGCGGCAGGGTGGTCGGCGGTCACCGCGATCCGTCGAGGTTGGGACCGCTTGCGGCCGACCTCGCGCAGTTCCCCGAGCTTGTCCAACATCCAGGCACTGGCGTCCAACGCGCCCGGCAGTGCCGTGCCCGCCAGGTGGAGCGAGGCCGCGACGTGTTCCTCGGTCGTGGCTCCGACGAGGCGCGCGACGGCGTCGTGCAAGGCGTGGGTGCGCTGCTCGGAATCTTCGGCGCGGCGCCGCGCGGCGAGCAACTCGGATTCGTAACGACGTCGCTCCTCCACCCGCACGAGGCTGGTGCGGATCCGGCCCCCGGCTCCCTGCCCTCGGGAGTGGGATCCCAATAGCACCGGGAGCGGTGCGGCATCGCGACGGGTGAGGTCGGCAGCGACCTCACCGACCTGGCCCTGGTGCAGCACCAGCGGTGCGTAGTGGGTCTCGTGGTAGATCCGGCCCGGCGCGGTCAGCAGGTGGGAGAAGTGCGTCTCGACGAGGTCCTCGTGCTCGAGGTGCAACCAGTCGAGCAGGGTCTGGTTGACCCGCAGGATCTTCCAGTCGCCGTCCGTGATCACGTACCCGACCGGGGCGTGCTCGAACAGGTCTTCGGCATCGATGTTCGGCAGGCCGCCCACAGGCGGGGAACTCATGCGTTGACGGTCAGCCGGGCCAGGAAGGTCCGCATGGCGGCAACCACTTGCTCGGGGTGACTCATGTGGGGGCAGTGGCCGACGCCCTCGATCCACACCAGCTCACCATTCGGGAGGCGGTCGACGACGAACTGGCCGACGTCCTTGGGAGCCAACGCGTCGGCTTCGACCTGCAGCACCAGGGTGGGCACGTCCATGGCCGCGAGGTCGTCGCGGTTGTCACCGAGGAAGGTGGTCCGGGCGAAGTGCTTCGCGATCGCCGGGTCCGTGGCGCAGAAGCTGTGCTCGAGCTCGTCGACGAGTTCCGGGCCGGCGTCCGAGCCCATGATCGTCGGCGCGAGCTGGCTGGACCATCCCAGGTAGTTCTGGTCCATCGTCTCCAGCAGACCGTCGATGTCCGCGGCGCCGAAGCCGCCCACATAGTCGGTGGCGGGATCGTTGATGTACCGAGGTGACGCGCCGATCATGACGAGTCCGGAGATCACGTCGGGCGCGCTGATGGCCGCGAGGCCTCCGGTCATGGAGCTCACGGAGTGCCCAACGAAGGTGACGTCGGACAAGCCGAGCTCGCGGCAGACCTCGACCGCGTCGTCCGCGTAGCCCTGGAGGCTCGCGTGGCGGACCGGGTCCCACGCCGTCAGGTCGCTGGCGCCGGCGCCGACCTGGTCGATCAGGACGACCTTGTGGTCGGCCTCGAACGCCGGGGCGACGAAACGCCACATGCGCTGGTCACAGCCGAAGCCATGCACGAAGAGCAGCGTCGGACCGTCTTCGTTGCCGGTCACGTGGACGTTGTTGCGTTGCAGGATGGTCACGACTTGCTCCCCGTTGCCGGTCATCCCCGATGATGACGATGTGATGGGTCAGAAAGGTAGTCATTCCTCACGAAGGCCGGGACTCAGGCGCCCCGACGGCGCCTGGCACCCGCGACCACGGCGATCAGTCCCGCCAGCGCAAGCCCGCCGCCGGTTGCCGGCAGGGGCTCGGGAGCCGGCTGCGTGGGCGGTGGGCTGGGTGCTGGCGCGGGGTTGGTCGGCGGTGTGGGTGCGGGAGCCGCCACGGCGCCCAACGCCGACTGCCCGCGCGAGATCGGCAGGCGCAGCGAGGTCGCCGACAGGTCCAGCGTGGTCGTTGCGGCAGAGGTGTCCGACAGCGCCCAGACGGAGTTGGTCGACATCACGGCGACACCGAGGGCGTGGCCGGACTCCAGCATCCAGTCCACGTCCCAGAACTCGACGTCGGCCGTGTACGGCGCCCCGACCGTGAGGGCCTCCGACACGCGCAGGCCGTTGCGGTTGCGGGCGTTGAGGAACCCACGGGTGATGATCTCCGTGGAGCCGTCAGGCGCCTGGTCGTAGAGCACCGGCGTGAAGTGGGTTTCGGTGGAGCCGGTGGTCGCCGTCAGGGCCAGCACGGGGCTGCCACTGATCCGGACGTCCTGCTCGACCGGCTCGGTCGTGAACAGCAGGCATTCGCCCAGGCAGCCCTCGCTGAAGACCTGTGCCTCGGTCAGGTTCTTGTTCGCGTCGGTCCACGTCGCGGCCGTCGCGTTGCGCAGCACCAACGTCGGGCTGTCGCTGGCCTCGGTCCCCAGCGGGATGTCGGCAATGGCGGTGCCGGGCGGCGGCCAGGAGGCGTCCTGGATCCGCTCACCGGTCTGGATCTGGGTGTCCACGGCGGGCAGGTCCATGATCCCGGTGTCGAGGCCGAGGAGCCAGAAGTCGAACCAGGCGTGGCGGATGCGGGTCGCGTCACCGAAACGGTTTGCGGAGTGGCTCCATTGGCCCATGACCAACTTCTTGGGATGGTCGGCAGGCAATGCCTCGAAGAGTCGGGTGGAGTTCCAGTGCTTGACGTTGTGGTCCAGCCACGCGCCCTCGATGAAGACGGAGGCGGTGATCTTTGCGGCGTCCTTGCGGTAGTCGCGCTCGTCCCAGAACTCGTCGTAGACCGGGTCCGGGTCGTAGGCCCGCGCCGTGTGCTCGGGGCGGTCGCACGGGACGACGCGGTCGGCCAGGGCCTCGCCGTAGGTCTCCGGGTTGGTCACGTCCAGCGGCGGGATGAACCCGAACCCGAAGTCGAAGGCCAGCGGCGTGTCGAAGCCCTCGTCGGAGGGGTTCTCCTCGTTGAGGTAGTACCGGATCCCGCCCCCGAAGGCGTAGTCGTACCAACGGTCGATGGCGACCTGGGGCACGATGGTGGTGAGGTGCTCCGGGGCCTCGATCGCCGCGGCAATCTGGGTCGTGCCGTCGTAGGAACCGCCGACCATCCCGACCTTGCCGTTGGACCAGGCCTGCTCGCCGAGGGCGTTGATGACGTCGCGCCCGGTCTCACGCTCACGGATGCCGCCGTAGTCGTAGCAACCGCTGGACTCGCGCGTGCCGACCACGTCGAACACGGCGCGGGCGTAGCCGCGGGGGACGTAATAGCCGGCGGTGGTGTCATCGGCGATCGAGCCGGTCTGGTTGTTCGTGCTGCCCAGGAGGTTGTAGGGCGAGTACGTCAGGATGATCGGGACCAGCACGTCGTCCGGCGTGACCGGCCGGATCACCTCGCCGTAGATCGTCCCGTGGTCGGTCTCGATGCGGTACGCCTCGGGCTCACCCATGGCGTACTGGGGTTCACTGAGCCCCTCGGTCGTACGGATCTCGTCGGTCTGGGCCGCGGCGGGCAGCGCCAGGCCGATGGCGAGGACGGCTGCGGTGGCGACGCGAGTCACGTGATGCATGGGTGGATCCTGTCCGAGGTCAGCGGCGACGCAGCGAGGCGGCCGCGAGGGAGACGAGTGCGGTGAAGGCCAGCCCGCCACCGGTGGCGGGCAGTGGCGTGGGGGCCGGTGCAGGCGTGGGGGCCGGCGCCGGTGCA
>CBDTZE010000097.1:0-7269 GCA_965364815.1 uncultured Nitriliruptoria bacterium
GCCATGGCGGCGCAGGTCCCGGTCATCGCCTCCGACATCCCTGGCTATGCGGGCGTGGTCGCGGACGGCCAGACCGGTCGGCTGGTCCCGCCCGGCGATCCGGTCGCCCTGGCCGAGGAGATGGACACGTTGCTGTCCAATCCCGACCGCCGTCGTTCGCTGGTGGCCGCGGCTCGCGACGAAGTGGATCGCTATGACTGGACCGCCGTGGCGCGCCAGGTCCGGGACGTCTACGGCAAGGCCGTCCTGCGTCACCATGCTCGCAACGCGGGCCAGCCGATGCCGGGGATGCCACCTCCGCGCTGAGGGTCGCCGGTAGCGTGGGCAGCATCGACCGCCCTGGGGGGTGACGCATGTTTCCAGCCCTTGTCCTGCTCGCTGTCCTCGTGCTGTTCGCGCTGTTCGCGATGGCTCAGTACAACAAGCTCGTCCGTCTGCGAAACATCTGTGAGGAGGCGTGGGCCGGCATCGACGTCGAGTTGCGACGCCGGCACGACCTGATCCCCAACCTCGTGGAGACCGTCAAGGGCTACGCCAAGCACGAGGAAGGCGTCTTCACCGCGGTCACCAACGCCAGGGCCAACGCCGTCTCCGCCGGGTCGGTGGGGGAGCAGGCCAAGGCCGAGGGAATGCTGAGCCAGACGCTGCGTTCGCTGTTCGCCGTCGCCGAGGCCTACCCGGACCTCAAGGCCGACCAGAACTTCCGTGAGCTGCAGCAGGAACTCGCGGCGACCGAGGACCGTTTGGCTGGGGTGCGCCAGCGGTACAACGCGGCAGTCCGCGCCTACGACACCGCACGTGAGGTCTTCCCGACCAACATCATTGCCGGGATGTTCAACTTCGCTCCGCGTGAGTACTTCGAGATCGATGATCCGGAGGCGCGCGAGCCCGTCAAGGTCAACTTCTGAATGACGATCTCTCGACTCGCGTCGGCGGCCCTGGCTGCCGCGCTCCTGCTCGGTGCATGTGGCTCTGACGAAGAACCCGTCGCGCTTCCGACGGAAACGGCAACGCCGACCCCGACCCCGACGCCAAGCCCGACGCCGACTCCTGAGCCGGAGCCGACCGGGCCGTTTGCTCCGTTGACCGGGACGGTCGTCTCCGACGATGTCGACCTCGGTCGTCCGTCGCTGGCCGTCAAGATCGAGAACTCCGCGGCCTCTCGTCCACAGTCGGGACTCGACCTCGCCGACGTGGTCTATGAGGAACTGGTCGAGGGTGGGGTCACCCGGTTCATCGCCATCTTCCACTCGCAGACGCCCGGGGCTGTCGGTCCGGTCCGGTCCGGGCGCCTTGTCGACGCGGAGGTCCTGCCCGCCTACAAGGGCCTGATGGCCCTGTCCGGTGCGCGTGACCAGGTCATCGGGGCGCTGCGCAACGCCGGCATCGCCACGCTGTACGACGGCGAGGGCTTCTACCGCGAGAAGTCGCGCAAGGCCCCGCACAACCTCTATGCCACGGGACAGGCGCTCTGGGAACGCGGCGCTCGTTCGTCGGGCACGGATGCGGCCCCGAAGTGGTGGGAGTTCGAGGCGGATCGCCCCGACGGCTTCCTGGACTGCCAGGGTGACCTGACCTGCGAGGACGCGGGTCGATCCCTTGCCATCTCGATGTCCCGTGCCTACACCTCAGGGTGGGAGTACGACGAGGACGCCGGCGTCTACCGCCGCAGCCAGAACGGTGCGCCATTCCTTGCCGCCGGGGGCAACCAGATCGGCGCGGCCAACGTCGTCTTCCTCGGCATGTCGATCGGCGCCGGCGAGTGCTGTGACACCTCCGGGGCGCGACTGGTCCGCACCGACGTCATCGGTGACGGCCGCGCGATCATCCTGCGCGACGGGTTCTGGTACGAGGCCAAGTGGGAGAAGAGCTCGCGATCCGAGCCACTGGTCCTGCTCGACGAGGACGGCGACCCGTTCCCGTTCAAGCCCGGCCCGACCTGGATTCACCTGGCGCCGAAGCAGAACCTGCCGCTCCCGCCGAACTGACCCCTGGCGTCAGCCCAAGCCGCCGAGGCCGCCCAACGGGGGCACGGTCGGCGTGGGCAGTGGGGTGATCGACGGCAGTGGCGTCGGCGACGGCAGTGGTGTCAGCGTCGGCAGTGGTGTCAGCGTCGGCAGTGGTGTCGGCGTCGGCAGAGGCGTCAGCGTCGGCAGTGGGGAGGCCGTCGGCTTCGGGACGGGGGCGATCGTCGGTGTTGGCACCGGCAGTGGTGTCTCGACGACGCCGACCACGGTGTTGCCGACGGTCCCGACGGTGGTGTCCACGACGTCCGTGATCTCGTCGACAAGGGGCGCGATCGGAACGATGCCACCCGTGACGCCGTCGACGGTCTCCGCGAGTTGGTCGACGGTGCTCGTGACCGTGCCAGCCACGCCACCGACGGTGTCCACGACGTCCTTCACGGTTCCCCGGACGGTGTCGAGCGTGTCGCCGATGAGGTCCTTCTCCCGCTGGGCATCGCTGCGCGGCGTGGCGCCCGTGGTCGGCGAGGTCGCGGTGCCGGTGGTCGTGACGCCCAGGGGGGTGCCCGGCGCGGTCGAGGACGACGTCGTGCCAGCCTCGCCGTCGTCGGCCCGGTCACTCGTTGAGGTGCCGGTCGTCCCGGTGGAGGTCTCCGGGCTGTTCGCGTCGCCCTCGCCGGTCGTGGAGTTGGTCGGTCCGCCCGTGTCCCCTGAGGGAGTCTGGCCGCCGTCCGGCGACACGCCCGACGTGGTGCCGGAAGGGGACGACGTGCCGTCGGTCGTTTCGGTCTGGGAGCCAGGAACGCTGCCAGGTGTCTGGCCGTCGACCTGCACGCGGGTCGTCCCGGCCGGGCTCCCCAACTGCAGGACGGCGGTCACCAGGAGCGCAAAGGCGGAGGCTGCGATGGCGGCCTGCGCCTGCGGGCGGTCGAGTCGGGCGGTGGGCGCCGGGGTGGATGCGGGCACGTGTGAGGCCTCCGGGCGCGATGACTCGCGCGGGTCCCCTCCATGATGCGGCAAGAAGCGCCCGCGGGCCATCCCACCTTTGGGTGAACTTCTGACGGCTTGTCATGGCTCATTGTGACCAGTGTCCATCCTTCGCTGGGCCGGGTCGCGCCCCCGGGGCGCCGTCCACCTCGCGAACGCTGGATCGGGCTCGGCGGGTGGTCGGGACTACCTTTGCCGGTCCGACAACTTCCCTCTCGCCAAAGGTGCCCTTGATGGGTGACGCGACCTCCTCCACCCCCCAGACCGGCACGGCCCGCGTGAAGCGCGGCCTCGCCGACATGCTCAAGGGTGGCGTCATCATGGACGTCGTGACGCCGGAGCAGGCGCGCATCGCCGAGGACGCCGGCGCGGTGGCCGTCATGGCCCTCGAGCGCGTCCCCGCCGACATCCGCAAGGACGGCGGCGTCGCCCGTGCGTCCGACCCGGACATGATCGACGGCATCATCGCCGAGGTCTCCATCCCGGTCATGGCCAAGGCCCGCATCGGTCACTTCGTCGAGGCCCAGGTCCTGCAGTCGCTGGGCGTGGACTACATCGACGAGTCCGAGGTCCTGACCCCGGCCGACGAGGCCAACCACATCGACAAGTGGGCCTTCGACGTCCCGTTCGTCTGTGGCGCGACCAACCTCGGAGAGGCGCTGCGTCGCCTGGCCGAGGGCGCCGCGATGATCCGTTCCAAGGGCGAGGCCGGCACCGGCAACGTCGTCGAGGCCACGCGCCACATGCGCAACATCTCCGGTGAGATCCGCCGCCTGTCCACGATGGACGAGGTGGAGCTCTACGCCGCCGCCAAGAACCTGCAGGCCCCGTACGAGCTCGTCCGTGAGGTCGCCGAGTCCGGTCGCCTCCCCACGGTCCTGTTCACCGCCGGTGGCCTGGCCACGCCGGCCGATGCCGCCATGATGATGCAGCTCGGTGCCGACGGCGTGTTCGTGGGCTCGGGCATCTTCAAGTCCGGCAACCCGGAGCAGCGTGCCCGCGCCATCGTCGAGGCCACCACGCACTTCGACGACCCGGGCGTGATCGCCAAGGTCTCGCGGGGGCTTGGTGAGGCGATGGTCGGCATCAACCTCGACGACCTGCCCGACAGCCAGAAGTACGCCGGCCGAGGCTGGTGACTCAGCGCCTGGGGCTGCCGCGCTCCGCATCCGGTTGGGTGCCGGGGGAGCGGATGATCGGTCATGCCCGCCAGCCGTTGCCGGACATCCCGTCCGATGCCCCGACGATCGGGGTCCTCGCGCTGCAGGGTGACGTGCTGGAGCACCTGCGGGCGCTCCAGCGTGTCGGGGCGCGCCCCGTCCGCGTTCGCAAGGTCGAGCACCTCGATGGTCTCGACGGCATCGTCATCCCCGGCGGCGAGTCGACGACGATCGGCAAGCTGCTTCGCCGATTCGAACTCTGGGAGCCGCTGCGCGCGGCGCTGGCGGACGGTCTGCCAGCCTTCGGGACCTGCGCCGGGATGATCCTGCTGTCACGTGAACTCGACCAGGCCGTCGAGCAGCAGGTCCTCGGAGCCATGGACATCGTGACCCGGCGCAACGCCTTCGGCCGCCAGATCGACTCCTTCGAAGCCGATCTGGACGTCGAGGGTCTCGACGGTGGACCGGTGCACGCTGCCTTCATCCGCGCCCCGTACGTCGTCACCGTCGGCGAGGGTGTCGAGGTGCTTGCCTCGGTCGACGGGCATCCCGTGCTTGTCTCGCAGGCGGGGCGACTGCTGGGGGCATCGTTCCACCCGGAGATGACGGGTGACGATCGACTGCATGCGAGGTTCGTCGAGATGGCACGCACGGCCCGGGGCGCTTGAGCGATGAGTGACGATCTGTTCCTGCCCGGCCCCGACGACACGCAGTCCTTCTCCGTTTCGGAGGCGGTCCGTGCCCCGGTTGGCGTGCGCCTCGCTCCCGGCGACCTGGCGCAGGTCCGCCGTGCGGCGCTCCTGCTGCTCATGGGGTTGGTGCTGCTGTTCGTCGACTTCCGTACCGGCCAGGGCGATCTCGCTGCCGGGGGCTGGGACATCATCCCGGACACCGCCGGTGGGTTCCTGATCCTGCTGGCCACCCTCGCGGTCGCCAAGGTCGCCAAGCTGGTCGGGCCGGCTCGTGCCGGGAGTCGGGTGATCCTGCTGGGCGTCCTGCACCTGGCACTGGTCGTTCCCAATGACCTCCCCGTCGGCATGCTTGACCTGACGCCATGGACCGAAGCGGTGACGACGGCCCTGCAGTCGGTCGTGGGCCTGTTGGGCACGGCGCTCACCGCGACCGTGCTGGCGCGTGCGCACGACGCGGCCGACCAGTTGGGTCGCCGCGACCGTTGGGCCCGGACGCGACGCTGGTCGCTGGGGCTTGCCGTGGTCTGGCTGCCGCTGGCGATGATCGCGAAGGCGGCTGGCGAGGGAGAGAAGACCCCGCTCGCCTTCGTCGCGGGCGTCACCGGCATCCTGACGCTGGTCGTCGGTGTCGTGGTGCTCTTCCACCTCGCCAGGGCCTTGGCTGCCTCCTACAACGTCGGCCTTGCCGTCGGACACGGCGAGGCGTGACAGGGTGGGCAGTAGCCTGAAGATCCACCTCACCCAAGACGACACGACGGAGGTTCGCCGTGGCCGGCCACAGCAAATTCGCGAACACGAAGCACCGCAAGGATCGTCAGGACAAGAAGCGCGCGAAGGAATTCGCGAAGCTGATCCGCGCGATCGAGGTCGCCGCGAAGTCGTCCGGTGACTCGGACCCCGACTCCAGCCCCGCGCTGAGCCTGGCGGTCACCAAGGCCAAGCAGTCGTCGGTCCCCAAGGACACGATCGACCGGGCCTGCAAGCGTGGTGCCGGCGAACTCGGCGACGCTGCTGACTACCTCGAGGTGCAGTACGAGGGCTACGCCGCATCCGGCGTTGCCGTGCTGGTGGACTGCCTGACGGACAACCGCAACCGGACCTCGGCCGACGTCCGCAACGCCTTCAACAAGTTGGGCGGCAACCTCGGTGACCCCGGCTCGGTCGCCTACATGTTCCAGCGCCGTGGCCAGGTCGTCATCGACGAGGGCACGACCGAGGACGACGTCATGCTGGCTGGCATGGAGGCGGGACTCGAAGACCTCGACGCCAATGGTGGCGGGTTCATCGCCTGGTGCGAGCCCACGGACGCCATCACGTTGAGCAAGGCACTCGAGGCTGCCGGCATCACGGTCCTCGACACCGGCTCGACCATGGTCGCGGACATGAACGTCCCGATCGAGGACCTCGAGGTGATGAAGAAGGTCCTGCGCCTGATCGACACCCTCGAGGACAACGACGACGTGCAGGAGGTCTACGCCAACTACGACGCGTCCGAGGACCTGTTGGACGAGGCGATGTCCGACGACTGACGCCGGCGGTCCCTGCGTCGGACCGTCACAGGCTGGTGCTAGCGTCCTGAACACATGTTCGGACGAGGGTTGGTCATGGCTGGTGTCGCACGGCGGGTGCTGGGGCTCGATCCCGGCCTGACGCGCTGTGGCATCGGCGTCGTCGACGGTCCCGTGGGTCGGCCAACGATGGTCGCGGCGATCTGCCTTCGCACGGCCAAGGAACTGCCGATCGAGCAACGCCTCGCGGAGCTCTACGACGGGATCAGCGCCGCCATCGAGGAGCACCGGCCACACGCGGTCGCCGTCGAACGCGTCCTGTTCAGTGTCAACGTCCACTCGGCGATGGCCACGGGCCAGGCCGCCGGGATCGCCCTGCTCTGTGCCGCGAAGGCCGGGCTGGCCGTCACCGCCTTCTCCCCGAACGAGGTCAAGGCCGCCGTCGCCGGACATGGCAACGCGGACAAGGACGCGGTCGGTCGCATGGTCGCCGCGCAGCTCGGGTTGGCCGAGGTTCCTCGCCCACCGGATGTCGCCGACGCGCTGGCCATCGCCCTGACGGCGCTTGCCACGTCGGGCGTGGCCGCTGCTCGCCACCGAGCAGGCCCGGGCGCGTCGGCCAGTGGCGGCGGGGCAGGGGACTGGGAGTCGATGTTGGCGGCCCGGGGACTGAAGGTCGTCGGCGGCACAGGAGGCAAGAAATGATCGCCATGCTCCGAGGCACCGTCGTGCACCGTGACGCCACGTCCCTCGTGATCGACGTGAACGGCGTCGGCTACGTCGTGCACGTCGCCGACCCCGGTGCCGTTCCGCCGATCGGCCAGGACGTCGTGCTCCACACCTCGCTGCAGGTCCGCGAGGATTCGATGACGCTCTTCGGCTTCACCGACCGTGTCGGCCTCACCCTCTTTGACCTGTTGTTGTTGGCCTCGGGGGTGGGACCGAAACTCGCCCTGGC
>CBDTZE010000098.1:0-7234 GCA_965364815.1 uncultured Nitriliruptoria bacterium
GCTCCCGTCGGACGTCGTGCCGGAGTTCGTGGCATCGCCGGGGACCGCGCCGTCGGTGCCCTCGCCGGAGGTGTCCGTGCCCGTGGCCGTGCCGTCAGACGTCGTCGTCCCGCCGTTGGCATCGACAACAGCGCCGGTCCCGCCACCGGCGACGGTCACGATCTGCTCGCGCCCGTTGACGTCACGCAGGCTGTTCGCCACGATCAGGCCGAAGAGGACGGCGCCGATCAACTGCACGGCGAACAACCCCATCAGGAATCGATCCTTCTGGTTCCACATGCTCCGGCTCCCTGGCCGGGGCGACACTGCGCCCCGATGGTCTCTTGCAAGTTCGCTGTCCGGCGGCGCCAGCCCTGCAGGCTGCGCGCGCTGACGGACGGTCAGATGGCGGCGAACCATCCCATGGCACCGGTCTCCGCGAGATGGTGCTGGTGGGGATGGAACATGTAACGGCCGGGTTCGGGGAGGGTGAACTCCACGATCGCCCGCTCCCCCTGGCCGAGGGTCACCGTGTCGGTGTGCTCGTCAGGGTCAAGCCGCGTCCCGGTACGGAACACGTCAAAGGTCTGCGCGTGCAGGTGGAAGCTGGCAAGTGGCTGGTACTCGGTCATGTTCAGCACGTAGACACGAACCAACTCCCCGACGGGGACCTTGATCGGGAACTTGCCGAAGTACCCGGCCACGCCGTTGAACGCATGGACCTCGTTGACCAGGTCGCCGTCCGCATCCCAGCCCGACAGGACCAGCACGAACTCGTGGGCCGGCGGGCGTCCGCCGGGCGGGTCCACGATCATCGCCCCGTAGAGCCCGCGCGACACGTGCTGCGCCAGCGGCGGCGTGTGGCAGTGATACGGGTGGATGCCGAACGGTGCGGCCGTGACCTCATAGGTGAACGAGGCACCCGGGACGATTGGCTCCCAGCCGTCCATGAGTGGCGAGTGCCGCCCGTGGAGGTGCAGGTTGTGGTCATGCTGCGTGCGGTTGTGGACCGTGACGCGCAGGGTGTCGCCCTCGGTGGCACGAAGGATCGGGCCCGGGGCCGTCGCGTTGTAGGTCCAGGCGTCGGGATAGGTGATCCCGTTGGCCACCTGCAAGGGGCGAGCCGTGACCGTGAACTCGTAGTCCCGGACGGTGCCGGCGGGCCGGCCGTCGAAGGGCGGCGGGATCGTCACGGCGTCGAGGTGGCCAGCGGGCAGGTGGGCGGGCGGCTCGGCGCCGTGGCCGTACAGGTTGCGGACCTGGCTGCCGGGCAACGCCCCGCCGACCCCGATCCCGTTGGCCGGGGCGTTCGGATCATGCAGGGCAGACGCGGCTGCCTCGGCGGTGGGATGGCTGTGCGGGATGACCTTGTGGGCCCCGATGCCACCCGCCACGACCGCCGCGGATGACAGGCCGGCGCGCTTCAGGAACCCTCGACGCGAGGCACCACGAGGACCTGCGGCGTCAGGGGCCACCACCTCGTCGAGGTGGTCGTCGGCTCCGGGCTCAGGCCGGTCGGGGGCATCGGACATGGGTGACGGTCAGACCAGTCCGCCCATCAACGCACCGACGGCGAGGATGAGGACGTAGGCACCGAGTCCTCCACCCACGACGGCGCCACGCAGCCAGCCGGGCAGTTCCGACTTCCCGAACGCGTGATACGCGATGACGCCCAGGAAGGGCACCAGGAAGATGACGGCGAGCCAGCCCAGGACCGTGTTCTTCGGGAGCTTCTCGCGGCGCGACAGGTCCCAGATCGCCAGCGCGACCCAGGCCGCGTAGAGGACGAACGGGAGCAGGTAGGCGTAGAGGCCGAAGAAGACCGTCCAGGGGCTCAGGAGCAAGTTGATGCCGAACACGTTGATGCCTCCGGTGGAGGAGAGTTCGACGCCGTCCGGCATGGCCGGGACGTCGAAGGTGGCCAGGAATGCCTCGGGGTCGTTCTCGAGGCGCGGGTCAAAGCGGTGGAAGGCGTCGGCGGCGTGGCGGACCAGCGCGTCGGCACCCTCGGGCATGTCGGGCTGGACGTCGGCGCGCGGGTTGGGCGTGCGCTGCCAGTAGTCGGGGTCGTCGCCGTGCGGGAACGACTTCAGTTCGGCCTCGGCCGCGCGTCCGGCCAACGTCATCAGCCCGGCGAGGGACTGGTTCAGCGGCAGACGCAACCCACCGTCGCAGCCGTGGAAGGCCTGCAGCGCGGGCGGGTTGGTGACCTGCACCTCGTTGCCGCTGAAGCAGTCACCACCGAGCGACGGCCCGAGGTGAAGCAGGTCCGCCTCGCCGGATGCCTCGATGACGTTGTCCCGGATGGTGTTGTCGGACGACATCCAGAAGTTCTTCGAGTAGTTCGGGGCGACGGCGATGCCCGCGCTGGAGTTGTTCCAGAACCGGTTGCGTTGCACCAGCGCGTCGTGGCCGCCGGCGAGGGCGACGCCAGCACCGACCGCGTACCACTCGTTGGCCAGGGCCGGGGCGTCGACGTTGCCGTTGTCGTGGACGATGTTCCCGACGATGGTGACGTCGTGGAAAGGCGGCAGCAGCTCCGTGTCGAGCGT
The DNA here is from genome assembly GCA_965364815.1 of uncultured Nitriliruptoria bacterium. Classification (GTDB taxonomy): domain Bacteria; phylum Actinomycetota; class Nitriliruptoria; order Nitriliruptorales; family Nitriliruptoraceae; genus CBDTZE01. Next base: position 2,532 of record CBDTZE010000098.1, read on the forward strand.
GTTCGGCACGATGCCGGCGAGGTTCTCGTTCCACTGCGAACGGACGATGTAGAGCTCACCCGAGGCGTTGGTGCCGGAGTAGCCCAGCCCGTTCCATTCCGCGATCGAGTCGATGATCACGGCACGGCACGGGTCGCACTGGCCGATGTAGTAGCCGGCGTCCGGGCTGGAGGATGCGTAGCTGTGCTCGTACACGCCATCGGTCGCGTCGAACGAGTAGATGCCGTAGACGCCGTTGTTGACTGCCGTGACGTACGAGGCTCGGTAACCCTCCAGCGAGGTCCAGAAGACGCCGTTCTGGGTGGCGTTGCGAACGGTCAGGTTCTCCACCGCGACGCCGTTGGCACCCGCGATGTTGATCGCGTTCGGGCGAGTGAACTCGCCGTCGATGATGACGTCCTGGCGGTCCACGCCCCGGATCGTGATGTAGGGCGTGGTGACGTTGACCTGCTCGAACCAGACACCCTCGTCGATGAGCACCAGGTCGCCCGGCTCAGCGGCGTCGACGGCGTTCTGGATCGTGGTGTGGTCCTGGGGCACGCGGCGCGTCACGCCGGAGTGCTCGAAGACCGGGTCGATCGTCTCTCCCGAGGCCACGCCAGGCGTGTACTCGACGTCGCCGACGACCAGCGTCGCCTTCATCCCGACGGCTTCGCCGGTCTCCTCGTCGAGCACCGCGTGCAAGGTGCAGTAGAACTCGTAGACGCCCGGGTCGGCCAGCGTCAGCGTCTCCACGTCACCGACCTGCATTGCCAGGTTGGTGGAGAAGCCGCCGTTGATGGCGACCGCGTTGTGGAGCGTGGCGCCTTCGTTCTTGAAGCGGATGACGTCACCCGGCTGGACCCGGGTCACGTCGCGCGTGAAGAAGTTGTCGGCCATGCCGATGTTGACGAACGGCTCAGCGCCGCCGCCTGACGAGCAGGCGGACAGCAACACCGCGAGGCCGCTGAGGAACAGCAGGCCGAAGAGGCGAAGGCGCAACGGTGACTCCCCGGAGACGTCGTGCTCGATCCTCGCACCCTAGGACGGGGGGCGGCGCCCACAAACCGTCCGGTATGTCAACCGCACGGGGCTCGGTATCCCGATCCCAGTCAGTATCGTCGCGTGTCTGCCCCTCGCCACCAGCACGGAGCGATCGTGTCCGTCCCGGTCACCGACAACCGTCCTCGCCGCCTCTCGCGCGAGGAGCAGCGACAACGCACGCGCGCCGAACTCCTGACGGCCGCCGCCGACGTGTTCGCGGCAAAGGGCTTCCATGCCGCCTCGGTCGACCTGGTCGCCGAAGCCGCCGGTTACACCAAGGGCGCGGTGTACTCGAACTTCGATTCCAAGGAAGACCTCTTCCTCGCCGTGTTCGAGAGCCAGGCGCAGGACATGGTCAACCGCCTGGACGAGATCTTCACCGACGCCCCGGCCGAGGACCGCATCCGGATCCTCGGCGAGCAGCGTTCGACCTTCGGCTTCTTCACACCGCAATGGCAGCTGTTGGAGGCCGAGTTCACCCTCTATGCCGCTCGCAACGAGCACCTGCAGGCGCGACTCCGTGAACGCCAACTCGCCCTGCGCACCGAGGTCGCCAACCACATCGTCCGCCACCTCGACGACCTGGGCCTCACGACCACCGTCGACCCGATGGACGTGGCGAGGCTCATCGGCGCGGCTGGCGACGGCCTCACGATGCAACAGTTGGCGGAAGGCGAAGAGGCGCCCGACATGGGGCGCCTCTTCAGTCTGCTGTTGGAGCTGCTGCTCCGGGGCGCGACCAGCTGACCAGCCGCGCCGTCGGAACCGTCAGGCGCCGGTGGTGGCCGACAGGCCCTCCATGAGCTCGATGAGCTGCTCGGTCGTGAAGAACGTGCTGTCGGCCGGGGCGACGATGTCGTCGACCTCGGTGCGGTCCAACTGGACGAGGATCAGTGCGGCGCCGGGAGCGATCTCGTTCTCGCCCATCGAGGCTGCGGCAACGCCGAGGTCGAACGTCATGCGCTCCACCTTGCCGTCACGGATGCCGACGGTGAGGCCCGGGATGTTCTCCGGGACCTCAGCGAGGCCCTCTTCCAACTCCGCCTCGAAGTCGTCGAGGTCGGCGCCCAGGTCGGAGAACGCCGGGTTGTCGCCCTGCGACTCCATGGCCGCGGCGAAGTCACGTGCGAGGTCGCCAAGCAGCGAGCGCGCATTGATCGTGACCTCGAAGATGTCGAGGCCGTCGACCTGGTCGGCCTCGGTCACGGTGCCGTACTGCTCGATGAAGGCGGCCGGGTCGGCGAAACGCTCGATGATCGGCTTGAAGGCCTCCTGCAGCTCCGTCGGGTCGCCGTACTGAGCCTTGTAGGCGTCGTCGACGAGGCCCTCGAAGGCCTCCGGGTCGTTCTCGAACCCGACCCATCCGCCCGACAGGAAGGCATTCGCGAAGCCTTCGAGGCCGGCGGGAAGTGCACCCTGGGCCTGCATCTCGCCGAGGATGTCATCGGCGTTCATGCCGAACCCGGCGAGGAGATCCACCACGCCGAACTGCATGTAGGCCTCAGAGCCGTCGTCGATGAGCCGCATCGAGAACGCGTCCGCGCCCATGACGCTGATGCGGAACGACGCGTCGTCGCCCTTGTAGGCGCCTGCCATCGAGAAGCTGCCCGCGAAGAGCGAGGCCTGCCCGACGGCAGGGTTCTCTGCCGCGGCGTTGGAGAGCACGTCGTTGTCGATGTCCAACGTCACGGCGTAGGAGAAGTCCGTGCCGCGCAGATCAGCGAGCGCATCGGCCAACTGCTCCGACGGGGTGCCACCACCGCCGCCGCCGCACGCGGCGCCCAGGATGGCAAAGGCGGACAGGGCGGCTGCTGCTTGACGACGCACGGGGATTCCCCAACTTCGGTGGCCACCGAAAGTACCCCCGGCAACGACCGGTGTCGTAGGCCGGTCGGCCGCTGTCGCCGGATCCCGGGTCAGCGACCGGGGTCAGTGCCCGTGGAAGGGCAGACCCGCGGCAGCCTGGAAGGCCTCACCCATCGCCTCGTACAGCGTCGGGTGGGCGTGGGTGATCGCGGCCAGTTCGCTGGGCAGTGCGCCCCATGCGGTGGCGAGCGTGGCCTCGGCGATGAGGTCGGTGGCGTGCGGTCCGACGACATGGACGCCCAGCACCTCGCCGTCGCCCTCGGCGCCGGGACCGTCCTTGAGCGCGACGACCTTCACGAAGCCGTCGACCCCGGAGATGATGCCCTTGGCGTTGGCCTTGAGGCTGTAGGTCGTCGAGGTGATCGCGTCCTTGCCGTGCTTGTCCTCTGCCTCGACCTGCGTGAGGCCGACGGAGGCGGCCTCGGGGTGGCAGTAGGTCACGCGCGGGACCTGGGCATAGTCGACCGGGACGGTGTCCTTGCCGGCGATGGCGTCCGCGACGACGAAGCCCTCGGCGAAGGCGGCGTGGGCCAGCGCGAGGGTCGGCAGCACGTCGCCGACGGCCCAGACACCCTCGACCACGTTGCCCTTGGCGTCCAAGGCGTGGCCGCGGTCGTCGGCGCGGACGAAGCCGCGCTCGTCGAGGACGTCAAGCTCGGCAGCGCCGATGTCCTTGGTGCGGGGGCCGCGGCCGATGGCCATGAGGACGACCTCAGCCTCGAGGTCCTCGGTGCCCTTGGCGGTGTCGACCTTCACGGTCGCGACGCCGCCCTTGACGGACACGCCGGCGACCTTGGCCGAGGTGAGGACGGTGATCTTGCGCTTCTTGTAGGCGCGGGCGACGGCCTTGGAGGTGTCGGCGTCCTCCAGCGGCAGGACGCGGTCCAGCGCCTCGACGACGGTGACGTCGGTGCCCATCGGCTTCCACATGGAGGCGAACTCCATGCCGATCGCGCCGGCGCCGATGATGACGGCGCGCTTGGGCGGCGTCTTGAACCAGAGCGCCTGGTCGGAGGTCTGCACGACGGTGCCGTCGACCTCGATGCCCGGGATGGACCGCGGGACCGAGCCGGTGGCGATCACGATGTTCTTGGCCTCGACGGTCTGGGTCGAACCGTCGTTCATCGCGACCTCGACCTTGCCCTTGCCGACGATGCGGGCCGTGCCCTCGAGGTAGGTGCAGCGCTTCTTGACCAGCATCTCCAGGCCGCCGCGCAGGGTCGACATGACCTTCTCGCGGAAGGCGTCGAGCTTGTCGCCGTCAAGGCCGTCGAAGGTGACCTTCAGCCCGTACTCCCCCGCACGCTCCAACTCCTCGAGCGTCTCGGCGACGTGGAGGATGGACTTGGACGGGATGCAGCCGCGGTTGAGGCAGGTGCCGCCCATGGCGTCCGCCTCGACGAGTGCGACGTCCAGCCCACGAGCAAAGGCCCGGAAGGCAACGGCGTACCCGCCGGGCCCGCCACCGATCACGACGATGTCATGCATGCTGCGTTGTCCTTGCGCTGTCCGGTCCGAGAACTTGCAGGCAAATTCTCAGATGTGAGAAGGAGCGCGCAGGTTCTCGGGGGGGCCGGGGGCCGGGTGGGTCAGGAGTGCAGGAGGATCCGCGCGGGGTTCTCCAGGAGTTGGCCGAGGTAGGTGACGAAGCGCCCGCCCTCGCCGCCGTCGGAGATGCGGTGGTCGAAGCTCACCCAGAGCTTGCAGACGCGGCGCACCTCGACCTTGCCGTCGACGACCCACGGCCGTTCGTTCATCGCCCCGACGCCGAGGATCGCGCCTTCGGGGTGGTTGATGACCGGCACGCCGTCGCC
>CBDTZE010000099.1:0-7148 GCA_965364815.1 uncultured Nitriliruptoria bacterium
GCCGGCGGGTGGGCTCGGCGTCGGCATCGACCGCCTGGTGATGCTGCTGGCGGACACGGCCAACATCCGCGACGTCATCCTCTTCCCCACGCTGCGCCCCGAGCTGTTCTGACTGGCTGACCTCACTGGCTGACCTGACCGGCTGGTCACTTTGAACCAGACATTTTGGTTGGTGGTAGCACCACCCCTGATTGGCCGGGCTGCACCCTTGGGGGCCCCGGCTGCGTCGCGCACACTGTGCACAGCACGACGGAGCTCCACCAACGCAACGTCGTCGCACAAGGTGGCGCGGAGCGCCGGGCTGTCGTGGCCAAGCAACGGGGGGCGTTCACGGCAGAACGGGACCCGCGCCACCGTCCCTTTTCGTGCACCGCTGGCGACCACGCGACATCCTTCGTCCCGAGTTGCCACAATGTGCCAACGTCTGAGGACTGGCCGGGGGTCATCGTGAAGCGTTGGTGGGGCGTCTTCGTCGTCGCGGTCGTGGTCCTCGCGACCGCGTGCAGCAACATGCCAACCCGGGAGAAGACCGGCGAGATCCGACTGCGCCTGCTGATGGCCGACGACTGGGCCGGGACCGTGCCGGTGGACGCGGCGCTGCGTGCCTTCGAGACCGCGCATCCGGGCGTCCGCGTCGAGATCGACGGCCTTCCCTTCGGTGACATCCCCGAGGCCATCGCCTCGGCGACCCAGTCCGGGGCTCCCTACGACCTCGCCCAGTGGCACGCGTTCGCGGCCGGCGCCCGGGGGTTGTCACAGCCACTGGGCGACCTGTGGGAACGGGACCTCGATCCCGGCGATTTCCTGCCCGGGGCGGTCCAGGACGTGCAGTGGGGCGGGCAGGTCCATGGCGTGCCGCTGGACGTCAACGCGCTGATCCTGATGGCCAACCGCGACCAACTCGATGCCGCCGGGGTTGACGACCCACAGTTGGCGACTTTCAAGGGGCTCAGCGAGGCTGCGCTTGCCCTCGGGATGGGGGTTCCCGGCCAGCGCGGCTTCGCGCTCGGCCTGTCCAGCTGGGCGGCCTATGGCTGGATCCGGGCCAACGGCGGCGAAGTCGTGGACATCGCGTCCGACGGGACGCCAACGTTCCGTTTCGTCTCCCCGGAGACGGTCGCGGCGATGGAGTTCCTGCAGCAGTTGGTGGGTTCCGGGGCGGCTCACGCCCCGGGGGCGCTGGGCTCTGCGTTGGGAACCAAGGAGCTCTTCAACGGCGGCGACGTCGGCCTGATCGCCACGGGGAGTTGGGATCTCGTCAGCGCCTCGCAGCGTGCTCGCGCGGATGACCTCGACGCCCCGAACGCCGTGGCGTTGCCGATGCCTGTCGGGCCGCTGGCCGGTGGCCCGGGGTCGGCACTGGGCGGTTCGAGTCTCTTCGTGCCGGTCGGGTCCATGCACCGTGCGCTGGCCTTCGACCTGGCGCTCGCGTTGATCGAGGACGACATCGCCCTGGCGATGGCGCAGCAGGAGGGTCGGTTGCCCGCTCGGCGCCGCGTCTACGACGCCCCGTTCTTCGATGACCCGACCATGCAGGTGCTGCGGGCGCACCTGGAGTTCGCGTCGCCGATGCGGCTGATCGCCTTCCCGGACGCCTCCTTCGCGTTCTCGCAGGCCCTGGAGCGGATCCTGGTGCGTGGCGAGTCCGTCGTTGCTGTCCTGCAAGCCGCGCAGGACAAGGCCGAGGCCTCGTGGGCAGCGAGCCAGTGACGGGGCCGCTGGGGCCGGCGGACATCCTGCCGCGTTTCGGATCCGGCTCCCTGCTGGGGCGCGTGGTGGCGGTGTTCGTCGCCGTCCTGATCATCTCGAACATCATCGTCGCGGTCTTCGAGTACAACAGCGACAACGATGACCTCGCTGCGCTCGCCGACGAGATCCTCGCGGCCGAGGCCGCAGGTGTCCGCGTCGAACTCGTCGCCGCCCAGGACCGCCGCCGGGCCGCGCTGGCGGACGTGGTCCGGTCCGTGGACTTCACGGAGGCCGTGATGGCCACCGACGGTCGCGGCCTCAACCAGATCCTGGCCGGCCTGCTCGACGAACCGATCTTCGACTTCGTCGGCGTGATCCTGCCCGACGGCAGCCAGGTTCCGGCTGGCGGCTTCGACGTGCCCATCGTGCCCGAGGGCTTGCGCGACCGCCTCGGCGCCGGCGTCGTGCTCCGGGACGCGGGGGGCAGGTACGCCTTGGCGGTGGGACCTCAGGCCGTGGACGGCACACAGCTCTTCGGTGGCATCCACCTCGTCAACCCCACGGCCCGGGCCCTGCTTCGGGGCGTCAACGTGTCCGGCTCGGTGGTGCTGTTGGTCGTGGGGGAGCAGGTCGTCGCCGCGACGGCCGACATCACGTCGCAGGGCGACGACGCCACGCTTCCTCCGGGGTGGACCGCGGACGGCCCTCCGCCCGTGGCGGTGGACCTCGGCGGGGACGGGGCCCAACGACTGGTCACGTGGGTGCAGGTGGTCGCGCCCGTCGACGGACTCGGGTCACCTGCCTGGGTCGGCGTCCTGATCGACGACCCACTGCAGAACCTTCGTGTGGCGCTGCTGCGCAACCGTGCACTGTCGATCGCGATGCTGGCGTCGATCGGGATCCTGCTCGCCCTGATCATGCTTCGCCTCGTCACGCGCCCGGTCTCGGAACTGACCGAAGCCGCCGAGCGCATCGCCGACGGTGACCTCGACCACGACTTCCGCGACGTCCAGGGAGCCGCGGAGTTGGAGCAGTTGGCGGGAGCACTCGATGGCATGCTCGGCACGCTGCGGAGCAACACCCAGACCATGGCGAGGCAGGCCGACCTGCTGCGGTCGGCCACGGAGCGGATCGTGGCAGCGCGTGACGACGAGCGCCGGCGCATGGCGGCCACCCTCCACGACGGATTCCAGCAGCGCCTGGTGGTGCTGCGCATGAAGTTGGCTGCACTGGGCGCCGAACCGTCGCAGGCCAGCCGTGCCGAGGTCTCCAACGACGTCCAGGCGCTCCTGACGGATCTTCGCCGGCTCTCTCACGACCTGTACCCGTCGATCCTGCGCGACCGCGGCCTGGCCGCCGGGCTGCACTCCCTGGTGGGCGGACAGGCCGCCGACGTCGGCCTCGAACTGCACCCGGACCCCTTCCCCCGCCTGCCGCTGGAGATCGAGGCCAACGCGTACTTCCTGGTCGCCGAGGGCCTGACCAACGCGCTCAAGCACTCGCCCGGGGTTCGCGTCTACGTCTCGGCGAGGGTCTTTGCGGACGAACTCGAAGTGGTCGTGCTCGACGCCGGCCGCGGCTTCGACGTCGAGGCGCAGCGGGGCGCCGGCCTCACCGGCTTCGAGGACCGGGCCGCGGCCGTCGGCGGGACGTGCCTGATCAGCAGCGACCACAACGGCACCTGGGTCGTCGCGCGCGTCCCGTTGCCGAAGGACGATGCCCGGCCAGCGATCACGCGCGAGGGCTTGGAGCGCTACTGGGGCGAACTCATGGAGTGGGACGCCTACGTGCAGTTCGAGGCCGCCGCAGGCCGCCGCGTCATCGTGACGTCAACTGCCACGCTGGAGGAACAGCAGGACGGCAGCCACACGACGATTGAGGTCCGCAGCGTCGCTGAGTCCGAGTTTCGCGAAGATGGAGTTGGCGTGCTTCTCGACGGCCCGCTCGGAGATGACGAGTGATTCCGCGATCGAGGCGTTGCGCTTGCCCTTGGCCATCTCCGCGAGGACCTCGCGTTCGCGCGGCGTGAGTCGCTGGATGGGGGAGTTGCGGCGCCCGGACTTGGCCCGCAGCAGGCCGTCGACGATCTCGGGATCCAGCACCGACCCGCCGTTGACGACTTCCTCGACCGCCTGGACCAGTTGGTCCACGTCGCCGAGCCGCTCCTTGAGCAGGTAGGCCATCGAGCGCGCCCCGTCCCCGAGGAGCTCGAGGGCGTACTCGGGGTCGGCGTGCTGGCTCAGGACGACGATCCCGATCCCGGGGCGTTCCTGGCGGATCCGCTTGGCGAGGTCGATGCCCTCGGTCGTGAAGCTCGGGGGCATCCGGATGTCCAGCACGACGACGTCCGGGTCATGCGAATCGAGCAGGGACATCATCTCGTCGGCGTCACCGGCGGCGCCGAGGATCTCGATGTTGGGCTGCGATCCGAGGACCGCACGCGCGCCTTCGCGCACGAGGTAGTCGTCCTCGCACAGCAGCAACCGGATCATGTCCCCCATGGGCGCGAGGATAACGCTCGGGCCGAACCCGGGGAGGGGTTCAGTCGGCGAAGTCGACGGCGTGCCCACGGACCACGAGGCGGTTGACGTTGGAGAAGTCGATGGCCTGGAAGTCCACGAGGTTCGTCATCAGCGAGCACGGACCGATGCCGCCCTCGAGGAACTCACCCACGGCCGGTGCGCCGCACTCCTGGAAGTGGTGGTGGGCACCCATGAGGTGGCCGAGTTCGTGGGCGAAGACCTTGGACGTGAACTCGTGCTGCAGGGTGGCCGGACCGAACCCGAACTCGTCACCGATCTCGCCGACGGCGAATGCGGTGTCGTCCCAGGCCACGCCGCCGATGCAGTCGGCCTGTCCGGCGACGGCGTTGCCGATGCCGTCCGCGTAGATGTCCAGGTCGGTCAGGACGTACACGATGTCGGCGTCTGCGGGCCGTGTGCCGCCGAACTGGGCCTTGGCGAAGTTGATGATGCCCTGCGATTCGCGGCCGGCGTCCGAGTCGCGGGCGATCGGGTCGCCGTCCGCGTCCTCGCGGACCAGGCTCTTGACGAAGCGAACGACCTTCAGGTCGATGCCCAGCGGTGCGTAGGAACGGGCGGCGTGTGCCAGTCGGGCGGCGCCCGTCTCGCGGTCAACGCCGTCGAGGATGACCACGACATCAAGGGAGATCCGCTTGCCATCGTCGGTCAGGCCGCTGGCGCTGACGCGGCTGGGGTAGGCCTGCAGGCAGTCCTGGGGCTCGTCTGCGTCGAAACGCAGGGGCTGGTCCGCGGTGGGGGCCGAGGTGGCGAGCGTGGAGGTCGCGGCGACGGTGCCCAGCAGGGCAGCGACGGCGAGGGCCGGGGCGAGCAGCTTGCGCAAGGCAGATCCTTCGAACCGTGGTGCATGCAGTTCGTACAACGATTGGGGTGCGGTTCGGTGACGGACTCATCGTGCCGTGATTCGGCCCGATTCACGCACGGCACGGGCTCGCACGCAGACCACCTGCGCCACCCGGGCGCAGATGTGGAACATTCTGCCGTCAAACGTCCGTTGACCAGCTTCCGAGCCCCTGCCGCGTGCCGACCACACGATTAGACTCGTCCAACCCACCCCGACTGCCCGTCGAGGCGGTACAGCATCCGGGCGCCCTCCCGCCCATCTTGGAGCCAAAACATGTTCGAGCGGTTCACCGACCGAGCCCGTCGCGTGGTCGTCCTCGCCCAGGAAGAGGCGCGGATGCTCAACCACAACTACATCGGGACCGAGCACATCCTGCTCGGCCTGATCCATGAGGGCGAGGGTGTTGCCGCCAAGGCCCTCGAGTCCATGTCGATCTCCCTGCAGGGCGTGCGCGACCAGGTGCAGGAGATCATCGGCAAGGGTCAGACCGCCCCGGCCGGGCACATCCCCTTCACGCCCCGCGCGAAGAAGGTGCTGGAACTCTCGCTGCGTGAGGCCCTGCAGCTCGGTCACAACTACATCGGCACGGAGCACATCCTGCTCGGGCTGATCCGCGAGGGTGAGGGCGTCGCGGCACAGGTCCTCCAGAAGCTCGGGGCGGACCTCAACCGCGTCCGCCAGCAGGTCATCCAGCTGCTGTCCGGCTATGCCGGTGGCGAGGGCGGTGGCTCGGGAGAGAAGGCCGGCGCCGGCGTCGGCCAGGCCTCCCGCGGCGAGGGTGCCTCCAAGGAGGGCTCGACGGTCCTCGACCAGTTCGGGCGCAACCTCACCCAGGCGGCGCGCGACGGCGAACTCGACCCCGTGATCGGCCGTTTCCGCGAGATCGAACGCGTGATGCAGGTCCTGTCCCGGCGCACCAAGAACAACCCCGTCCTGATCGGTGAGCCCGGCGTCGGCAAGACGGCCATCGTCGAGGGCCTGGCCCAGCGCATCGTCTCCGGCGAGGTCCCCGAGACCCTCCGCGACCGCCACCTCTACACCCTCGACCTCGGCGCCCTCGTGGCCGGCTCGCGGTACCGCGGTGACTTCGAGGAGCGCCTCAAGAAGGTGCTCAAGGAGATCACCACCCGCGGCGACATCATCCTGTTCATCGACGAGATCCACACCCTCGTCGGCGCCGGTGCTGCCGAAGGTGCCATCGACGCGGCCTCGATCCTCAAGCCCATGCTGGCCCGTGGTGAGCTGCAGACCGTCGGTGCCACCACGATCGACGAGTACCGCAAGCACCTGGAGAAGGACGCCGCGCTGGAGCGTCGCTTCCAGCCCGTCAAGGTCGAAGAGCCCTCGACGGAGCACGCCATCGAGATCCTCAAGGGTCTGCGCGACCGTTACGAGGCCCACCACCGCGTGACAATCACCGACGACGCGCTGGTCGCCGCCGTGGAGTACGCCGACCGCTACATCTCCGACCGCTTCCTGCCGGACAAGGCCATCGACCTCATCGACGAGGCCGGCTCGCGCCTGCGCATCCGTTCGATGACGACGCCGCCCGACCTCGCAGAGATCGACACGGAGATCGAGCAGGCCCGCAAGGCCAAGGAATCGGCGATCGACGAGCAGGACTTCGAGAAGGCTGCTGCCCTTCGCGACGAGGAGAAGAAGCTCATCGAGCGTCGCCAGGGTCGCGAGACCGAGTGGCGTTCCGAGGGCATGGACAAGGTCCTCACCGTCGACGAAGAGGTCATCGCCGAGGTCCTGGCCAGCTGGACCGGCATCCCGGTCTTCAAGCTGACGCAGGAGGAGACCGACAAGCTGCTCAAGATGGAGGAAGAGCTCCACAAGCGCGTCGTCGGCCAGGAACAGGCGGTCGTGTCGCTCTCCAAGGCCATCCGTCGCACGCGTGCCGGGCTCAAGGACCCGAAGCGTCCGTCGGGCTCCTTCATCTTCCTGGGCCCCTCGGGTGTCGGCAAGACGGAGCTCGCCAAGACCCTCGCCGAGTACCTCTTCGGTGACGAGGACTCGCTGATCCACCTCGACATGTCCGAGTACATGGAGAAGCACACGGTCAGCCGCCT
>CBDTZE010000100.1:0-7121 GCA_965364815.1 uncultured Nitriliruptoria bacterium
CCAGGTCCGCAGGAACTCGCGCTGGCGGTCAGCAGGCACGCGGCGCAGGAGCACGCGTCGCAGCTTGGGGCCGTCGGCGACCAGGTAGAAGGTGACCAGCGCGATCGTCAGCAGCTGCAGCAGCCCGCCGAGGACGCTCGAACCTGCGCGGGCCACGCCGCGGCCGAGGGTGCCGGCAAGGTCGGGGATGCGGTCGGGAAGTTGGGACTGCTGTTCCAGCAGCCATTCGGAGACCGAGACGCCGAGGTTGCCGGGCAGGCGCTGCGCCTGATCGGCGAGGTTGACCAGCACGTCGGGTCCGTTGTCCACCAGGTTCTGCACTTGGTCGACGATCAGGGGCGCCATGGCCGCGATGAAGCCCGACAGCGCCGCGATGATCAGGACGAAGACCAGCATTGTCCCTGCCCCGCGACGCATGCCCTTGCGCGAGAGCCACTGGACGGCGGGCTCCATCGCGAACGACAGGAACAGGGAGATGAACAGGGTCACGAGCAGGCCCTGCAGCGACCCGATCGTCGCTCGGACGAGATCGGTGAGCAGCAGGCCTGCGGCGATCCCGACGCCAAGCATCCAGCCGTCCCGGGGAAGCATCCGGTTCAGGCGTTCTCGACTGAGTTGGCCCTGGCGCGGGTCGTTCACGCGACGGCGATCAATGGTTCCGGGTGGCAGCGGTCCGCGACGACCCGTGCGTCGCTCGACGAAGCCCGGAGCCCCCCGGTCGGTCGGCGCGGCGGCCGGGGACGGGGGTGTGGGTTGGTCGGCAGAGGTCTCGTCGGGCATGGCGGCACTGTAGGGCTGCCACTGCGCGCAGGCGGCAGGTGCCGCCGATCTCAGAGTTGGCTGCTGCCGTGTGGCCGGGAACCGGACCGGACCTCTTCGAGTTCGACGACGGCGTCGTCGTGCTTCGCGCGGGCCTTGGCGCGCCGGCGCTTGGCGTCCTCGTACTCGGCGGCCTTTGCCTCGACGGCCCCGAGCCCGCCTTCGGCGCCGTCCTCGAACATCGTGTTGAGCGTGCGACGCAGGTCGGCGACCTTGGCCTCGGTGTCGTCGAGCCTCGCCTTGGCCTTCGCCGCGGCCTCCTCGGCGGCGACGATGCTGCCCGGCCGACCCGAGTCCGGCCCGGCCTCGAGGTCCACGGGCGCAGCGGAGACGAAACCGGCGGTGAGCGGGAGCTGTGCCAGCAGGGCGTCGATCTCCCGATCCCACTTGTCCAGGAGTTGTCCGCGGCCGAGCCGGATCGGGGCGAAGAACATCGTCGCGTCGCCGACCGCGGCCAGCAGCGTCTGCTGGTCATCGGCCGGGATGGTCGTGACCTCGGCCGGGATGCGTACTCGTTCCAGCATCGCCTGCAGCAGCTGCGTGGCGCCGTCGGCCTCGGCGGGTTCGGCCGGGGCGACCAGTCGGATCGTGGCGCGGTTCCAGGCGTCCGTACGGGTGACGAGGTACGCGGTGAGCAGCGCCAGTCGGCTGGCGTCGTCGTCGGTCCACCACACGTCGATGCGGCGCTTCTTGGCCTCGGTCCGTTCCCACGCGCCCCAGCGGATGGCGTCGGTCGAGACGGTGACGGCGTTGACGCCGAGGCGCGTGACGTCCCGGAGCGCGGCGACGTAGTTGGCGCGTCGTTCCTCGCCGGGGGTCTCCTGCCAACCGAAGAGCACGGTGTTGGCCCGGACCTGGCCGACGCCGAACGACTGCACGATCAGCGGCAGTGCCTTGATCCCGTCGGCCGCAAGCACGGCCCGGGGGTGCACGTCGAGGCCGAGTTCGGCGATCTGTGCCTCGAGGGCCAACTGCTCGGCGGCGCACTCCTGGCGTGCTCGGACACCGGACCCCGAGATGATGGAGAAGGCCGCGGCGAGGCCGGAGCCACCCTCCATCCAGGCCGCGAACTGCAGGAGGCGTGCCCGGCGGGTGGGGTCGGCGGAGAAGGTCAGCACCTGGGGTCGCCAGTTGCGGCCGTGCTGTCCCTCGGACGGCAGGGCGCGCAGGGATTCCTTGGCGCGCTGGAAGTGGTGCGAGTGGGAGGCGTCGACCCAGCGATCAGCCGGCTGCTTCGACAGGTACGACCGGATGCCCAGCAGCACGGCGATCGCGCCGGCGCCGGCGATCGGGGAGATGGCCAGCATCACGCCGACGCAACTCACGGCGCCGACCAGCGACGCGTACTTGGAGAAGAAGCGGAAGCGCGGACGGAACGAGGGCGAGGCGGCCCGGGCCTCGTAGTAGGTCGCGTAGTTCAGCAGCCCGTACGAGATCAGGAAGAACATCGACACGACGGGGGCGATGGCGTTCAGGTCACCCGCGGCGATGGTCCCCAGCGCGATGCCGAAGGACAGCAGCGTGGCGCGGCGCGGGTTGTTTGATGGGCCGACGCCCTTGCTGAAGGGGGTGAGAAATCCGAAGACCCGGTCGGTGGCCAGCGACTGCATGATCCGCGGCGCGCCCAGGAACGAGGCCATGGCCGAGGACACCGTCGCCGCGACGACGCCGACGTCGATGAGCCAGCCCACCGAGGCGATCCGGCCCATCGACCCGGTGTCGGTGACCAGGTCGGTCGCGCGCAGGTTGGATGCCAACAGGAAGGCGACCGTGATGTAGACGACGGTGGAGATTCCCACGGCGCTGAAAGTGCCGGTGGGCAGGCTCTTGCCGGCGTCCTTGAGGTCGCCGGACATCGACACGCCCTGCGTGAACCCGGTGACCGCCGGGAAGAAGATCGCGAAGACCGCCCAGAAGCCCAGCGATCCCGTTGGCCCGGTCATGTTGTCGGAGAGTCGTTCCGCCGATGCCTCGGTGAACGCCCCGCTGTAGAACGAGACGAGGGCGAGGATGAGCAGCACGAAGATCACGGACTGGAACTTGCTGGCGACGTCCGCGCCGGCCCAGGCCAGGCCGAACAGTGCGACGACCGCGACCGCCGCGATGAGCTGCGGGGCGCTGCTGCTCTCGAGGCCGAGGATCGCCCCGAGCGCCTCACCGAAGCCGATGGCGTAGAAACCGATGGACACCGACTGCGCCAGGAACAGCACGATCCCGATCGCCCCGCCGAAGTCCAGCCCCAGCGTCCGCGAGATCAGGTAGTAGTCGCCGCCGCCCTTGACCTCGATGTTCGTCGCGATCGCAGCCAGCGAGATCGAGGTCAGCACGCTGATCGCCGTGGCGACGGCGATGATTCCGAGGGTCCCGGTCAGGCCGGCATTGCCGACGACGAACCCGAGGCGCAGGAAGAGCACCAGTCCGAGGATCGTCAGCAGCGAGGGCGTGAAGACGCCCTGGAAGGTCCCGAGGGTCCCCCCAGTGGTGGGCGAGGCCGGGGCGGGGGCAGTGGGGGTGGTCATGAGTCGGGGAGGATAGGTCTGCCAACACCCCGAGGACCGTTCTTTCGATCGTGACGGGGAGGAGTTGGCGCCATCCGCCCCGAAGCCATCAGGCAAACCACTTGGGATCCTCGTCATGTCTGTCTTTTCACGTTCCGTTCGTCGCGTGGCCGCCGCCGGTTCGGTGCTCGCCCTCGCCCTGACCGTTGCGCCGCCCGTGCTCCCGTCGGCCCAGGCCGCCCCGGTGGCCGACAGCGCTGCCGCCTACGCCGCCTGTGGCCGGGTGTTCCCCGACCCCCACGCGTTCTGGCCCAGCCCCGCGAACTCGCCGGGGCGCTCGCCGTGGGCGAAGGGCAACGTGAGTTGTCCGGCGGTGGACTTCCTCGGATTCCAGGAGACGCTGTCGGGCCTGGACTTCCTCGCCAGTGACGCGATGTTCCCGGACTTCGTCGAGGTGTTCGACCTGTCGGACCCGGATGGCCCCTACGCGGGCCTGTTGGACTTCGCGGCGGGTGAGGGGCTCTCCGCTGGCCTCGCGACGACGGGCATCAACCGTCAGAAGCACCCGATGGTGCTCGTCCGCGTGACCGACGAGGAGGACACCACGATCCCGATCGAGGACCGCGAGCACTTCATCTACACGCTGTCCATCCACGGCAT
Source organism: uncultured Nitriliruptoria bacterium (assembly GCA_965364815.1). GTDB lineage: Bacteria > Actinomycetota > Nitriliruptoria > Nitriliruptorales > Nitriliruptoraceae > CBDTZE01. Next base: position 3,978 of record CBDTZE010000100.1, read on the forward strand.
CGAGCGTGCCGGCATCGAGGGCGGCATCCGCGCCATCGAGGACCTGGCCACCTGGGGCTCCTGCGAGAAGCACGGCGACGCCGACTCGCCCGCGAACTGCGCCCAAGAGGACGCCGGCCCGGACAACCCGCACCCGATCCTGGAGACCATCCCGGACGACTCGGTGACGGCGGGCGAGGCCCTGCGCAAGACGGCCGTCTACTTCATCCTGTCCAACCCCGACGGCTGGGTCCGCGGGGACAAGCAGCAGGGCGGTTTCTTCTTCCAGCGTTACAACGGCAACGGCATGGACATGAACCGGGACTGGGCCACGATCGGCCACACGTACCGGCCGTTCACCCCGATGTCGGAGCCGGAGAACCGCACCACCGCCAAGGTCCTCAAGGGCATCAAGGACAAGTGGACCGGCGGGATCGACCTGCACGGCCAGCTGATCGACCGGGCGTTCTCCTTCACCCTGATCGGTGGCGCGGAACGGCCGTACGACAAGGACCGCCGCGTCATCCAGTTCGTCAAGGGCGCCTACGAGGACGCAGAAACTCGCCTCGCCTGGAACCCGCTCATCAAGGGCAATGACGAGCCCGAGTCCTGCGTCCCGCTGGGCACGTCCGGCACGGTCAACGACCCCAGCTCCGGCTGCGACCCCTCCAACCGCATCTACGGCGTGCAGTGGGGAACGATCTGGGACACGATCGAGTACACCGTGTCCGGGGCGCTCGGTGACTGGATCGACTCGCCGCTGGGTCTCTCCGCCGACGGCATCGACAACGAGATGTCCCTCTCCCACCTCGGCAACTGTGGCGTGGGCACCTGCTACCTGACGGAGTTCGAGCAGCTCCACGTCGACGGCAACAAGTCCCTGATCTACGGGATGATGCACTACTCGCTGCTGCCCGAGGACACGACGTTCGACTACGCCGGCAAGGCCGCGTACATCCACAACCCCCGCAAGATCTCCGACCCCGGCGTCGGCCTGGGCGTTGGTGCCGCCGGGGCGGACAAGGGACTTCCGACACAGGACGACATCGCCTTCGGGCTCTCGACCCACGACGGCAGCAAGACGACGCTGGAGTTCGAGGTCGAGGGCATCGACGACGGCGTCTTCAACGGCGGCATGTCCGGTGTCGTGACGTTCTCGAACCTGCAGGGCATCTCCGGCAATGCGCTGACGACCGTGGCGATCGACAAGTTGGTCGATGCCGACGACGAACAGCCGCCGAACCCGGCGGGTGGCGACGAGGGCTGGGAGGAGCAGAACACCTACTTCAACCAGTCGTTCCTCTATCAACAGGCCGGCATGCGGGTCGACGTCAACGTGCCGTCGCCCGGGACCTACCGACTGCGCTTCGAGGGCGGCAGCCCGGCCCTGGTTGACGCCACGGTCGAGTTCACCGCGGACACCGCGTGGGAGGACCCGGGCCAGCTCGCGTTCGAGGCCACGAACATGGAGTTCTTCACCATGCTCGAGGAGTTCGTTCCGAATGCCGACAGCCTCACGAAGATCACGGCGGAGGACGTCCTGTCCGGCGCCGTCGACCTCGCCTCGTTCGACACCGTCATCGCTGCCGACGACGCGTTCCTGCCCGGCTACCGCGACGCCAACGACGACGACGGTCGCATCCAGGATGACCCGGTCGGCAACGCCTTCCTCGACCTCTACCCGGACGACAACGTCGACTCGATGGTCGGCAAGTGGCGTGGCGCCGATGCCGACGCCATGGCCGCCAAGGTCCTGGCCTTCGCTGAGGGCGGAGGCAACGTCGTGCTGACCGACGACTCCATCCGTGCCCTGGCCTGGATGGGGCTCATCGACCGTGATGACATCGACGAGGAGGCGGTCTACGCCGGCCACGTCCAGTTCACGACCGACGCAACCGGCGGCTCCGACGAGACGTACGGCGACCCGCTGGGCGCGAACATCGACCAGCCCGGTGCCGCCGAGGGTGTCCGTCACCGTCACCAGACCGTCGAACCGATCCCGCTCGGCTACGCCATCGAGGACAAGGGCGGCTCCGACAACGAGACCCTTCCCGAGTGGGGCGTCTCCCAGGCCGCCTGGGAGTCCGCCGGTGGTCGCACCGTCGGCACGCTGCAGTCCGGCAAGGTCGTCGTGGGCGAACTGCCCGTCGGTGACGGTGTCGTGCGGATCGCTGGCTCGCTGCTGCCGTTCCCGACCGACCTGTACGACCACCCGTTCGGTGTGGCCGACTACGCGTTGACCTACACGGGCTACGAGCTGCTCCGCAACCTCGTCGACCACCAGAACCCCAACGGCGTCGTGGCGCCGCCCCCGCCGGCCGCCCCGGCCCCCTCGCCCCTGCCGGTCACCGGTGGCGGGTTGGCGCTCGTCGGGATCGCGTTGCTCGCGGGGCGCGAGCGCCTGCGTCGAGGCTTCCACGCCATCGCCGCCGCCAACCGCGCCGCCCTGCCCCGCCACGCCTGAGTCTGGGGCGTGTCATCACGCCGCGATGTGTCGAAATGCAGCGAATGCGCTGCGTCATGACACATCGCGGCGCCACGACACAGGTGGGTGGTTGGGGGCTGGTCGGGACAGGCCATGCCCTCGATCTGCTTGGCTGTCCCTTTCTGGGAGTCGTCAAGGTTCCCTGACCGGCCCACCGCCGTCGCCGAGGACTCCGACTTGTCCGTCCACTCGACTTCCCCTGCCCGCGTGTCTGCCCGGCCTCACCGCCGAGGCAGCGCCCCGACGGCGCGTCTCACGATGCTGCTGTTCGCGCTCATGCTCCTCGCGACCGCGTGCGGCCCGCGTTTCGACCGTGAGGCCATCTCGATCTCGTCGGGCGAGCTCGCCGGCCAGGTTGACCAGGGCGGCGGCTTCGTCGACTCGGGCAGCACGGACGGTGGCTTCGTCGACGGCGGCACCACCGACGGTTCGGGTGACGGCGCGGTCGTCACCGACGGCGGCTCGACGGACGGTTCCGTCGATGGCGGCACCACCGATGGTGGGACGACGGACGGCGGCACGACCGACGGCGGGACCGACACCTCTGGCGGCACCAGCAGCGGCGGCTCATCAGGCGGCACCACGGGCGGAACGTCCGGTGGCACGTCGGGTGGCTCCAGCGGCGGCACCTCGGGCGGTACGTCCGGCGGGACCAGCGGCGGAACGTCCGGCGGCTCGGG
>CBDTZE010000101.1:0-7033 GCA_965364815.1 uncultured Nitriliruptoria bacterium
CCCGGCAGCCCTCGACCGCGGCCTGTCGACTGCGCTGCAGACCTCGCTGGGGCCCGCGTTCGGCAACCTCGCCCTGGTGGACGTGGACCGGCGCGACCGACTCGACGAGTTGGCCTTCGAACTGCCGTTGGCTCAGGGGAACGGTCACGTGACCCTCGACGCGATCGCGGGTCTCCTGGGTGACCACCTCGACGACGGCGACCCGTTTGCCGCCTACGTGCACGATCTGCGCGACCGCAGCCTGTCCCGCCGCGTGCACGGCTGGCTGACCGGAAGCATCGACCTGGTGCTGCGTCGTACGGACCCCGGCGGCACCACGCGCTTCCACGTCCTGGACCACAAGACGAACCGACTCTTCGGACACGACGAGGCCGGGACGACCGCCCACTACGACGGGGCCGCCATGGTCGGCGCGATGCGCCACGGCCACTACGTCCTGCAGTCGCTGCTCTACCAGGTGGCCCTGCATCGCTACCTGCGATGGCGCGTCCCGGACCACGACCCGGATCGCGACCTCGGCGCGGTCGGCTACCTGTTCGTCCGCGGCATGGTCGGACGCGATGCGCCGCTGGCGGGTGCCGGTGTCCCCGACGGCACGCCCTGCGGCGTCATGGCCTGGCAGCCACCGACCTCGCTGGTCGTCGCGCTGTCGCGACTGTTGGACGAAGGTGGTGGCCGATGATCCTGAAGACCGCGCTGGACGCGCGCAACCCGCAGCGCACACCGGAGGCCCTGCGCGCTTTCGTGGAGGCCGGCGTGCTCGGCGCCGCGGACGTGCACGTCGCGGTCGCGCTGTGCCGACTCCACCACGTCGACGACGACCTCGTGTTGCTCGGCGCAGCCTTCGCGACCCGGGCCCCCCGCGCCGGACACAGCTGCCTGGACGTCGACCTGGTCGCCACCTCCGTGGTCGACGAACTGGTCGCGTCTCCCGACGTGGATCCCGTCGCCGCCCTGCCGTGGCCTGATCCGGATCGCTGGCTCGCTGCGCTGCAGGGCAGCTCGATCGTCGGGCCCGGCGGAGGGGCGGCGCCGTTGGTCGTCGAGGGGCGCAGGGTCTTCCTCTCGAGGATGTGGCAGCAGGAAGTGGACGTCGCGGCCGACCTGGGACGTCGGGCTGCCGTGTCACTGAGCACCGTCGACGGTCCACGACTGGACGCGATGCTGGACGCGTTGTTCCCCGACGGCGACGACGCAGACCCTCAACGGGCCGCGGTCCGTGCCGCGGTCGAAGGACGGCTCACGGTCCTCGCGGGAGGCCCCGGCACCGGGAAGACCTGGACCGTCGCCCGAGCCCTTGCGGCGTTGGTCGACCAGTTCCTTGCGCGTGGCGAGGTCCCCGGGATCGCGCTGGTCGCCCCGACCGGGAAGGCCGCGGCCCGACTCGACGAGGGTGTCCGTGAAGCGGTGGCCTCGATGGACGTGCGTGACGAGGTCCGCGACGTCCTGCGCGAGCTGCCTCGCGGACAGACGATCCATCGCCTGCTGGGTCGTCGCAGCGCCACCCGGTTCTGGCATGACCGCGATCGACCGCTGGCGCACGACATCGTCGTGGTGGACGAGACCTCGATGGCGTCGCTGTCGCTCACGGCCCACCTGCTGGATGCCATCCGCGCCGACGCGCACGTGATCCTTGTCGGCGACCCCGGCCAGCTCGCGTCGGTCGAGGCCGGCTCGGTGCTCGGCGATGTCGTGGGCGATCCACCGGCTGCGGGCGTCGTCGTCCTTCGTCGGCCCCGGCGATTCGCCGAGGGATCCGGCATCGGGGCGCTCGCCACGGCGATCCACGGAGCCGACGCAGACGCGGCCCTGGCCGCCCTCGTCGACCGGGACGACCTGCACTGGCTGCCCACGGCCGATCCGACCGAGGACGACCTCGCCGAGGTCCGCCAGCGCGTCGTGGGCCGGGCTCAGTCACTGGTCACGGCCGGCCGACGCGGGGATGCCGACGAGGCGTTGGCGCGGCTGGGCGACCTGGTCGTGCTCTGTGCCCATCGGCGTGGCCGTGACGGGGTGGCCGGATGGAATGCCCGGGTCGACCGCTGGTTGGCACTCGACGTCGAGGGGTGGAAGCCCTACGAGGTCTGGCAGGCGGGGCGCGTGGTCCTCGCGACCTCCAACGATCGTCGCCTCGAGGTGTTCAACGGTGACCTCGGTGCCGTCATCGAGCAGGCCGCAGAGAACGGGCCTGTCCTGCGTGCGGTCTTCCCCGGGGCGCCGCGCCCCGTCGCTCCGTCACGCCTCGAAGGAGCCGAGGCCATCCACGCGATGACGATCCACAAGTCGCAGGGGAGCCAGTGGGAGCACGTGGTCGTGGTGCTCCCGGCCCAGCCGTCACGCATCCTCACGCGCGAGTTGCTCTACACGGCGGTGACGCGTGCCTCGGGCTCGGTGACGGTCATCGGCGCGGCGGAGACGATCGCGGAAGCCATCGCCCGACCGGTGCGACGGGCATCCGGCCTCGCCGATCGCCTGCGGAGTTCCTGAGCCGATCGGAAGGGCTCGCGCCGGCCGAGGCTGGGCAAACATCGGCCAGCCGACGAAGCCTGACGCCTGATGCACGCCAACGACCGCACCGGCACCTCCGCTGCCACCAGACCGGCCGCCGCCCGTGACCACGGGCCCCTTGCTGCGGCGCTCGAAGGGATCGTCGGGGCGCCGGCGATCACCGGCAACCGCATCGAGGTGCTGCGCAACGGCTGCGAGATCTTCCCGGCCATGCTCGATGCGATCACCGCGGCGAAACACCACATCGACCTGCTCACCTTCGTCTACTGGCGTGGTGAGGTCGCCCAGAAGTTCGCCGACGCGCTGGCGCAGCGGGCCCGGGCCGGCGTCGAGGTCCGCGTCCTGATCGACGCGATCGGCGGTCGGCTGCTGGACGACGAGCTCGTCGAGGAGATGCGCGACGCGGGCTGCGAGGTCCTGTGGTTCCGTCCCCTCACCTCGCAGTGGAAGTTCTGGAAGGCTGAGCACCGGACCCATCGCAAGATCCTGGTCGTCGACGGCGAGGTCGGTTTCACCGGCGGCGTCGGCATCGCCGACGAGTGGCAGGGCGACGCCCGCAATGCCGACGAGTGGCGTGACACCCATGTCCGGATCACCGGGCCGGCCGTGATCGCCCTCCGAGCCGGGTTCGCGACCAACTGGCTGGAGGCGGCGGACGACGACGTCTCCGTCGTCGCCCGTGAGGGCGCCCCGGAACCCACCGGTGACGCCTTGGTCCAGGTCGTCCGGGGCCAACCGGGTCTGCACACCTCCGACGTTGCCCTGGCGCTGCGGCTCGCGATCCGGTCCGCGGAGTCCAGGCTGTGGATCGCCACGGCCTACTTCGCCCCGGACGAGGAGATCGCCGGGCTGCTGTGCGCCGCCGTGAAGCGGGGCGTCGACGTGCGCGTCCTGATCCCGGGGCCGCACATCGACAAGCGCGTGTCGCGGGTCATCGCCCGGGCCTCCTTCGACGAGTTGCTGGACGCCGGCGTGCGGATCTCCGAGTTCCAGCCGTCGATGCTGCACTGCAAGGTCGTCATCACCGACGACGCCTGCATTGTCGGGTCGGCGAACGTCAACGGCCGGTCCATGGAGCAGGACGACGAACTGATCGCCGTGATCCACGACGCCGCCGTGACCGGGATCCTCGCGGACCACTTCCTCGAGGATCTCGAACGGGCGGAGGCCATCGAGGAACATCGGTGGGTCGACCGCCCGCTGGTGTGGCGACTTCGCGACCGCGTGCTCGCCAAGGTCCAACCCTTCGCCTGAGCTCGCGACCCCGGCGACGGGTGCCGCCCCGCACGGCGCCCCGGGCCTCCGGGACCTCGTCGGTAGCGTCCTCGCGGATTCCCCCTTCACCCTGAGGTCTGCCCAATGACCGGCATGGAACTCGCGCTCGTCGTCGGCGCCGTGGTCGTCGTCGTCGGCCTGCTCAGCTTCTTCCTGCTGCGCGGCCGATCGGCTCCACCGAGCACGCTCGAGTCGCCGCCGCCCGCTGCGCCCACGCAGGACACGCCGACGATCGAGGACCTCGACGTCCCCGAGGCCCGTGGCCCGCCGGTCGAGGCAGCGCCGGCACCCGTCGAGGTCCCGCTCAGCCTCACCGAGCGGTTCGCCAAGCGCCTGACCCGGACGCGCAACGTCCTGTCGTCGGGCATGGCCGACCTGTTCGGCCGCGGCATCGACGACGCCTCGTGGGAGGGGCTCGAGGAGATGCTGATCAGCGCCGACGTCGGCGTCGAGACCACCCTTGCGCTGGTCGAGACCTTGCGCCGTCGCCAGCGTGAAGAAGGCGTGACGACCGCCGATGGCGTCGTTCAGCTCCTGCGCGAAGAACTCCTCGTCATGCTGGACACGGGATCGCGCGCCCTGGGCCGCAACACCGACGGAGGCCTCACGGTCTGGCTGGTGTCCGGCGTCAACGGCGTCGGCAAGACGACGACCATCGGCAAGCTGTCCGCGCGTGAGAACCGGGCCGGCAACGACGTGGTCCTGGCCGCCGCGGACACCTTCCGCGCCGCCGCGGCCGATCAGCTGGCCCTCTGGGCCGAGCGCACCGGCGCCCGCATCGTCATGAAGGACGAGGGCGCGGACCCCGCCGCCGTGGCCTTCGACGGCTGGAACGCCGCCAAGGCCACCGACGCGGACCTGTTGATCATCGACACTGCCGGTCGCCTGCACAACAAGCGTGAACTGATGGACGAGCTCGGCAAGGTCAAACGCGTCGTGGAGAAGCAGTCCGGGCCGATGCACGAGGTCCTGCTGGTCCTCGACGGGACCACCGGCCAGAACGGCATCGCCCAGGCCCGCGCCTTCATGGAGGTCGTGGATGTCACCGGCCTGGTGTTGACCAAGCTGGACGGGTCGTCCAAGGGCGGCATCGTCATCGCCGTCCAGAAGGAACTCGGTCTGCCGGTCAAGCTCGTCGGGCTGGGGGAGGACGTCGAGGACCTCGCCGACTTCGACCCGGTGGCCTTCGTCGACGGGCTGCTCGGCAGCAACTGATCGCCCCTTGGGGGCGTCGATACCCTCCGCGACCCACCTCCTGCGCCCCGACCAACGGAACCTGACGTGTTCGATGCCCTCTCCGAGCGCCTCGATTCCGCCCTCGCCAAGATCAAGGGCCGTGGTCGCCTCGACGAGAAGACCGTCGACGCGACCCTCAAGGAGATTCGCCTTGCCCTGCTCGAGGCCGACGTCAACTTCAAGGTTGTCCGCGGCTTCATCGAGCGACTGCGTGAGCGGCTCGTCGGCGAGGACATGGCCAAGGCCATCAATCCCAGCCAGCAGGTCATCAAGGCCGTCAACGAGGAACTGACCCTCGCCCTCGGTGGCGAGGCCGTTCCGCTGGCGTTCGACAAGGGCAAGCCCTTCGTCATCATGCTGGCTGGCCTCCAGGGATCAGGAAAGACCACCGCCGCTGGCAAGCTGGCCAAGCTGCTCAAGAAGCAGGGCCGCAACCCGCTGCTGGTCGCCTGCGACCTCCAGCGCCCGGCAGCCGTGCAGCAGCTTCGTGTGAACGCGGAGAAGGTCGGCGTCCCGATCCACGCGCCCGTCGAATCCGGTGACCCGGTCCCCGTCGCGATCGAGGCCATCCAGATCGCCCGCGACACCGGCCGTGACGTGGTCATCGTCGACACCGCGGGGCGCCTGCACGTCGACGAGGACCTGCTGGACCAGGCTCGCCGGATCCGCGAGGGCATCGGCGCCCACGAGACCCTGTTCGTCATCGATGCAATGATCGGCCAGGAGGCCGTCAACGTCGCGAAGGCGTTCCTGGACCAGGTCGGCTTCGACGGTGTGATCCTGTCCAAGCTCGACGGTGACGCGCGCGGTGGTGCCGCGCTGTCGGTCCGCGAGGTCACCGGCAAGCCGATCAAGTTCGCGTCGATCGGTGAGAAGCTCGAGGACTTCGAGGCCTTCCACCCCGACCGGATGGCGTCACGCATCCTGGGCATGGGTGACGTGCTCACCCTGATCGAGAAGGCCGAGGAGGCCTACACCGAGGACGAGGCCGCAGCCGCCGAGGAGGCGCTGCTCTCGGGCACGATGACCCTCGACACCTTCCTCGACCAGCTCCAGATGATCAAGAAGATGGGGCCGCTGCAGGGCATCCTCGGGATGCTCCCCGGCATGGGCAAGGCGCTCAAGGGCGCCGACATCGACGAGAAGAAGATCACCCACGTCGAGGCCATCATCCGCTCGATGACGAAGCACGAGCGCTCCGACCCCAAGCGGGTCCTCAACGGCTCCCGGCGCAAGCGCATCGCGCGTGGCTCGGGCCGTCCGGTCCACGAGGTCAACCAGCTCGTGAACCAGTTCGAGCAGATGAAGAAGATGATGGGCTCGGTCGGCAAGATGGCGGGCATGTCCGGCGGAGCACGCGTCGCTGGCAAGGGCGGTCGCCGACCCAAGGGTGCGGGCAAGGTCGCGCAGGCCAAGGCGCTCAGGGAGTTGGGCCAGGGCAAGGGTCTCGAAGGTCTCGACCTCGACCAGTTGGCCCGTGGCGGCAACCTCGGCGGCTTCCAGGGCCTCTCGCCCTCGCCCAAGAAGAAGAAGTAGCCCCACACGGAGACCGGAGCACCTACGGTCGGTCGTCCCACCAACAGGAGACGTCCATGTCCGATCCCGTCGAGGTGCACGTCACCCAGAACGGCCCGTACACGATCAAGGGCCCGATCTCCCTGATCGACCACGAGGGCAAGCACTGGGACCTGCCCGAGGGCAAGAACTACGCGATGTGCCGCTGCAGCCACTCGGAGAAGAAGCCCTTCTGTGACGGCACGCACAACAAGGGCGGCTTCGAGTCCGCCCCGACCGCCGACTCCCAGTCCTGGCCCTGGGGCTGACCCTGTCCGCGCGCGGATTGGGCGCGGCGGACGCGTGTGGCGACACTCGCGGTCCCACCCACCGGGACCTGTGCCATGGAAATGACCCTCATCAAGCTTGGGCTCTTCGCCCACATCGGCTCCGCCATCCTGATGTTCTGCGGCCTCGCCGTGGAGCTCTTCGCAGGGCACTTCCTGACCCGGGCCGAGGA
>CBDTZE010000102.1:0-7021 GCA_965364815.1 uncultured Nitriliruptoria bacterium
TACGTCTGGCTGCCCGACGCCATGGCGGGTCCGACGCCGGTCTCCGCGCTGATCCACGCCGCCACCATGGTGACGGCCGGCGTCTACCTGATCACGCGCTCCAGCTTCATCTTCGTCCACTCCGGCGAGCTGCTCACGATCGTCGCCTGGATCGGTGCCCTCACGGCGCTGATGGCGGCGCTGATCGCGCTGCGCCAGGACGACATCAAGAAGATCCTCGCGTACTCCACCGTCTCGCAGCTGGGCTACATGTTCATCGGCGTCGGCGTCGGCGGGTACCGCGAGGGCATCTTCCACCTCATCACGCACGCCTTCTTCAAGGGGCTGCTGTTCCTGGCAGCCGGCTCGGTCATGCACGCCATGAACAACGAGGGCAACGTCTGGAAGATGGGTGGCCTGCGCAAGGTCATGCCCATCACCTTCGCCACCTCGGCGGTCGCGACGGTCGCGATCGCGGGTGTCCCACCGCTGGCCGGCTTCTGGTCCAAGGACCAGATCCTGGTCCAGGCCTACGAGAACGGCTTCACCGGCGTCTGGGTCATCGGCGTCATCGTCGCCGTGCTCACGGCCTTCTACATGACCCGCTGGTTCTGGCTGGTGTTCATGGGTGAGTCCCGCTGGGCCCCCGGTGTCCACCCGCACGAGTCGCCCAAGACCATGACGATGCCGCTGGTCGTCCTCGCCGTGCTCTCCGCCTTCGGCGGGATCATCAACATCCCGCACCACGGCGCCCTGTGGAACTGGCTGGCCCCCGTGGTCGCCGTGCCCACCGAGGCCGTGCTGTCGGCCCACGGGTCGCTGGGGGAGAACGCCTTGATCGTCATCTCGATCATCGCCGCCTTCACCGGTGTCGCCCTCGCCTACTTCGCCTACGGCCGTCGCACCTTGACGTCCGCAGAACTCTCCGACCCACTTCGTGGCCAGGTCTTCGAACCCATGGTCAAGAAGTTCTGGGTGGACGAGCTCTACGAGGCGATCTTCGTGAAGGCCGGCGGCTGGGTCGCCGAGCTCGCCGCCCGCTTCGACCGCACCGTCATCGACGGCGCCGTCAACGGAGCCGCCGCGGGTGTCGCGCACGACGCCCGTCTGCTCCGCAAGCTCCAGGGAGGTGCCCTGCGGGGCTACCTCGCTTCCGCCGTCATCGGCGTCGTGGTTCTCCTCGTCGTCGTCCTCGTCCAGGTGGGTTGACCCATGGGACTGCTCACACTGCTCATCGCCCTGCCCCTGTTGGGGGCCGGTGCGCTCGCGCTCGTCGAACCGGATCGTGACGACCAGACGCGGATGGTCGCCCTCGCGGGCTCCGTCGCGACGTTCGTTGCCTCGCTGGTCCTCGTCGGTCGCTTCGTCACCGGCGAAGGCGGCTTCCAGCTGGTCGAACGCGTCGACTGGATCCCGTCCATCGGCGCCAGTTGGGCGCTCGGCGTCGACGGCATCAGCCTCGTGCTGATCGTCCTGACGACGTTCCTGACGCCGCTGATCATCCTCAGCTCGTGGAAGGTGACCAACCAGCTCAAGGGCTACATGGCCAGCTTCCTGGTCCTCGAGGCCGCCGTGATCGGCGTCTTCCTGGCCCTCGACGTGCTGCTGTTCTACGTCTTCTTCGAGTTCACCCTCATCCCGATGTACCTGATCATCGGCATCTGGGGTGGCACGAACCGCCGCTACGCCGCGGTGAAGTTCTTCCTCTACACGCTGCTCGGCGGCCTGCTCATGCTGGTCGCGATCCTGTGGCTGCGTGGCGAGGCCGGCTCGTTCGACTACGCGGTCATGAACAACCTCGTCATCTCGGAGACCGCGCAGCGCTGGCTGTTCGGGGCGTTCTTCATGGCCTTCGCCGTGAAGATCCCGCTGTTCCCGGTGCACACCTGGCTGCCCGACGCCCACACCGAGGCGCCCACGGGAGGCTCGGTCTTCCTGGCTGCCATCCTGCTGAAGATGGGTGGCTACGGCCTGCTGCGCTTCAGCATCCCGTTCTTCCCCGACGCCACGCAGGAGCTGGCCCTCGGCACCGGCGAAGGCTTCTTCGACGTGCCGTGGCTGCTGATCCTGAGCGTCGTCGGCATCCTGTACGGCGCCGTCGTCGCCCTTGTCCAGAAGGACGTCAAGAAGTTGGTGGCGTACTCCTCGGTCAGCCACATGGGCTTCGTGGTGCTGGGCATCTTCGCGCTGAACGTCACGGCGGCAACCGCCGGTGTCGTGCAGATGGTCAACCACGGTCTGTCGACCGGCGCGCTGTTCCTGCTCATCGGCTTCCTGTACGACCGTCGCCACACGCGCATGATCGCCGCCTTCGGTGGTCTCGCGAAGCGGACCCCGATCCTGGCCGCGATGTTCCTCGTCGTGTCGATGAGTTCCATCGCCCTGCCCGGTCTCAACGGCTTCGTCGGCGAGTTCCCGATCCTGCTGGGCACGTTCCAGACGGCACGTTGGGCGGCCGCCCTGGCCACCTTCGGCGCCGTTCTCGCCGCGCTCTACCTGCTCTGGGCCTACCAGCGCATGTTCCACGGGCCGCTGGAGGGTGCTGACAACGAGCACACCAGCGACCTCACGAAGTGGGAGATCGGGATCCTCACGCCGCTGGTCGTCCTCATCGTCGCCATCGGCCTGTTCCCCGCCCCGCTGTTCGACCGCGTCGAACCGTCCGTCTCCCGCGTCCTGGCCGAAGCCGGCTTCGACGTCGCCCCGCTCGGTGACCACCCCGAGATCCTGGACGTCGCCCGCAAGGGTGACGACGAGTCGGCCCATGCCGACACCGAAGAGGAGGGCTCGCACTGATGCTCGCCCAACCCATGCTCGCGCAGGCTCCTTCGCCGCTGCCCGTGCCGGAGATCGCCTGGTCGACCTTCGCGCCCGAGCTCGTGCTCGTCGCCGCGGTGCTCGTCCTGCTGCTGATGTCCGTCGTCGGCCGTGCCCGCAACTTCGTGATCGTCCCGGCCGCCGTGCTGGGGATCCTCGGTGGCGTGCTGCTGACCCTCAACGACCAGACCGCCGTCGGCGCCGTCGTCGTCGCGGTCTCGGCTGCGTCGGCTGCCACCGTCCTCGGCCTGGCCGCCCGTCCCCAGATCGCCCACACGTGGGTCGCCGGGATCGCCACGGCCGGGGCGCTCGCCCTGACCTTCTGGCAGTACTCGGTCGTCCTCGACCCCAGCTCCGGCCTGTCGGACATCAGCGCCATGCAGGGCTCGATCGCCCTCGACGGCGTCGCGCTCTTCACCCGGATCACGGTCTACGTGACGGTGCTGCTGTCGCTGGCCATCGGTCACGGCTACCTGCGCGACCGCCAGATCCACAAGCCCGAGTTCGAGCCCCTGCTGCTCATGAGCGCCATCGGCATGGCCGCCGCCGGCGCCGCGACCGACCTCATCACCATCTTCGTGGCCTACGAGATCCTGTCGATCTCGCTGTACGTCCTGGCGGGTTCCGCTCGCCGCGACCGCCGCTCACAGGAAGCCGGGCTGAAGTACTTCGTCCTGGGCGCCGTGACCTCGGCCGTCATGCTGTACGGCATGGCGCTGGTCTACACGGCCACCGGCTCGTTGACGCTCAGCGGCATCGGCCAAGCCCTGGCCGTCGTGACGACGCCGGAACGCACCGCCGTCGTCGGCATGGTCTTCCTGGTCGTCGGCCTGGGCTTCAAGGTCGCCCTCGCCCCGTTCCAGCTCTGGACGCCGGACGTCTACCAAGGGTCGCCGACCAACGTCACCGCCTTCATGGCGGCCGCGACGAAGGCCGCCGGCTTCGCCATCATCCTGCGCCTGTTCCTTGTCGCCTTCGCCCCGCTGGCCGACCTCTGGGTCCCCATCCTCGCCGGGCTGTCCGCGATCACGATGCTCTACGGGGCGATCGTGGCCGTGGTCCAGCACGATGTGAAGCGCATGCTGGCCTTCTCGTCCATCGCCCACGCGGGCTACGCGACCATCGGTGTCGCGTCGGCCTCCTCCGAGGGCATGAGCGCCACGCTCTGGTACCTGCTGACCTACGCGGTCGCGACCCTCGCCGCCTTCGGTGCGGTCATCGCCGTGGAGCGTCGTCGCGAGGGTGAGGTCACCCTTGACGAACTGCGCGGCATGGGCAAGACCTCGCCGGCTCTCGCCGGTCTGTTCTCCCTCGCGCTGCTGTCGCTGGCAGGCATCCCGCCGACGGCCGGGTTCGCCGGCAAGTTGCTGGTCTTCCAGGCCGGTGTCGACGCGGGCCTGCAGTGGCTGGTCGTCGTCGGTGTCGTCTCCAGCGTCATCGCCGCGTTCTTCTACCTGAAGATCATGGCCATGATGTTCCTCGAGGAGCCGGTCGAGGGGGTCGGGGAACCGATCATCACGACCGGGCTGTCCACCGGCATCGCGATCGCGTCTGCGCTGACGATCTACCTCGGCATCCAGCCGGAGCCGCTGTTGCAGATCGTTGACCGCGTCGCGACCCTGGCCCGCTGACATGGCCACGTCCCCCCGCGCCTCGTCGTCGGACGCCGATCCGGTCCGTCGCCTCGCCGTGCCCGACTCCGTGCTGGAACAGCTCGAGTCCCACGGCATCGGTGTCGCGGACATCCTCGCCCGCTGCGAGGACCGGCTCTCGGAGCAGGTCCAGTCGTCCCACGCCTTCGTGGACGAGGCCGCCAAGTACCTCATGGCGGCCGGCGGCAAGCGCTTCCGTCCGCTGATGGTCGCGATGTGCGGCCACCTCGGCGACCCGAACGACCCGCGCCTGCCCGATGCCGGCGTCGTTGTCGAGCTGGTCCACCTCGCCACGCTCTATCACGACGACGTCATCGACGAGGCCCCCGCTCGGCGCGGCACACCGTCCGCCAACGCCCGCTGGGACAACACCCTCGCCATCCTGACCGGTGACTACCTGTTCGCCCGGGCCTCGGAGCTCTCCGCCGATCTCGGGGTCGAGGTCACCCGCATCATGGCGCAGACGATCGCGACCCTCTGCGAGGGCCAGATCCGCGAGGTGCAGGGATCCCGCGGCGCACTGCCGCCCGACCTGCCGCGTCTCGACGCCACGATGGAGCACTACCTGTCGGTCGTCGGCGACAAGACGGCCGTGCTGATCGCTGCGTCCTGCCAGCTCGGGGCGCTGCTCTCGGGCTGCACCGCCGAGCAGGTCGAGGCCGCCCGCGCCTACGGCTGGAACGTCGGCATGGCCTTCCAGTTGTCCGACGACATCCTCGACATGGCGTCGGCCCACGAGGACTCCGGCAAGACGCCCGGCACCGACATCCGTGAGGGCGTCGCCACCCTGCCCGTCCTGTTCGCGCTCGAGGACGACCAGACCGGCGAACTGGCCGTCATCGCGGAGGCCGACGAGGTCACCGACGCCCAGGTCGACCGCGCGCTGGAGATCATCCGCGAGGGCGACGCACTGGGGCGCTCGCGCTCGGCTGCGCATGAGTACGTCAAGAAGGCCGCGGACGACCTGGCCATCTTCGGCGACCTGCCGATCACCAAGGCGCTGCGCAAGCTGGCCGAGTACGCCGTGGACCGCGTCGGCTGACGAACGCCTCGGTTGACCTCCCCCTTGGGTCGGTCAGAGCAGGTCGAGGATCGTCGCCCAACCGGCGGACTCGGGGCCTTCGATCACGTGATCGGCCCCCGCGGCCTCGGTCGCCCCACCGCGGACCGCGACGGACGTGCCCGCCCACGCGAGCATCTCGAGGTCGTTGGTGCCGTCCCCGACGGCCAGCAGCTCGCTGGCGTGGATTCCCTGTTCCTCGCACCAGATCCGGATGCCGTCCACCTTGGAGACACCGGCCGGCCCCACCATCAGGGTCTCGCCGCCGTAGAGGTGATCGTTCGGGCCGTACCAACACGCCGCGGTCCCCTCGAGGGAATCGCGGACACGGTCGAGTCGTACGTCCGGGACACCGAGCACGCCGAACCCGACCAGCAGGCCGTCGGCTCCCGCGTCGTCCGGGGCATGCCGGCGGACATGCGGTCCGAACGAGGCGAGGTGGCCCGGGTTCGTGGCGCAGTCCTCAGCCGCGATGACGTCGAGCCCGTCCGTGCCGATGTACGCGACGGGCTCGACGCCCTCGGCACGGAAGGCCGCCAGCACGGCCGCAGCGGCCTGCGGCGAGAAACCGGTGCGGTGCCACTCGTGCCCAGACGCCAGGTCGACGCCCAGTGCCCCCGACATCAGCACGGCCGACGCGACGAGCCCAGCCGGCTCGGTGCCACGCAACACGGACCGGCGTCGGCGCCCCGTGGCGATCAGCAGATGGATGCCCGCGTCGGTGAGTTCGTCCCAGGCGGCGCGGATGCGCGGGTGGATGACCTCGTGCCCGTGCCAGAACGTGCCGTCGAGGTCCGTCACCACTGCACGGATGCCTGTCATGTCCGCCACGGTACGCGGGGGGTCGTGGTCGGTAGCGTCGGCCGCCGAGGGCAGTGACATCGACGAGGACGGCGGACGTGGCAGAAGTGAACGGAGCCGAGGTCGGTCGTGGACTCTTTCGTGTCGTGCGATGGTGGGAGGACAGTCTGCTTGGCCTCCTCGCCGAGGCCGGCTTCGACAAGGTCAGCCGCACGCAGATCCTTTTGGTCGGCGAGGTCGAGGGCTCCGGCACCAGCGCCAGCGAGTTGGCGCGTCGCCTTGGCGTCACCCGCCAGTCCGTCCACCAGGACGTCCGCAAGCTGAGCGCGTTGGGCGTGGTCGAGCAGGTCGCCGACCCCGGCAACCGCGCCGCCAAGCGTGTGGTCCTGACGGTCGAGGGCCGGCGCATGCGTGAGCTCGCCTCCGGGGCGCAGGCCACGATGGCCGAGGCCCTGCGTCAGCGGCTCGGTGACGAGCCCTTCGCCGGCCTCGCCACCGCCCTTGGCCTGGACCCGGGCGAGCCGTTGGGGCCGTCGGTCGCCGCCATCGCCACCAAGGTGCGCACCCCCAAGCCGCCCACCGCCGACGCGTCACCGTCCTCGCCGGAGCCCGGACCTGTCGCGAAACCGTCGCCCGCGCCGGTTTCTGCGCCCACCCCGGCACCCGCGCCCGCCCCGGCGTTTACGAGCATCGAGGAAATGACGGTTGGCGA
>CBDTZE010000103.1:0-6919 GCA_965364815.1 uncultured Nitriliruptoria bacterium
CTTCGTCGAGTACGGCGGCCTGGCGATCGCGGCCCAGCGCAGCCGCCGCGAGCTGGCGGACCTGCAGGCGAACACGCCGGCTGACGGGCTGGTCACCGGGACGGGCACGCTGGACGGCGCCCCGATCGCGGTGGCCGCCTACGACTACACCGTCCTCGCCGGGACGCAGGGCGCGGTCAACCACCGCAAGAAGGACCGGCTGCTCGAACTCGCCCACGACCAGCGTCTCCCGGTCGTGCTGTTTGCCGAGGGTGGGGGAGGGCGGCCCGGGGACGTCGACGTGCTGGGTGCCTCCTACCTCGACGCCAGGGCCTTCCAACTGTTCGCGAGGCTGCGGGGCGTGGTGCCGACGGTCGCGATCGTGCACGGACGCTGCTTCGCCGGCAACGCGGCGCTGGCCGGCTGCGCCGACCTGCTGATCGCGACGGAGACCAGCAACCTCGGCATGGCGGGGCCCGCAATGATCGAGGGCGGCGGCCTGGGCACGGTCGCACCCGAGGACATCGGCCCCATCGAGGTGCAGCGAGCCAACGGCGTCGTTGACGTGGTGGTGGCCGACGAGGCCGAGGCGGTCGCGGTTGCTCGTCACTTCCTGTCGCTCGCCTCGGGCCGTGTCGTCGAGGCAGAGGCGCCGGACCCGGAGGTCCTGCGCCACGCCATCCCTGAGGACCGTCGCCGCGCCTACGACGTCCGGGCGCTGCTTGCGGGCCTCATGGACGTCGACACTTTGCTGGAACTGCGTGCCGATGCCGCCCCGGGAATGGTGACAGCGCTGGGGCGGATCGGCGGCCGGCCGGTGGGGATCCTGGCCAACGATCCTCGCCACCTCGGCGGGGCGATCGACGCTGACGGGGCGGACTCGGCCGTGCAGCACCTGGAGTTGTGCGAGGACCTTGGCCTGCCCGTCGTGGTCCTGTGCGACACGCCGGGGTTCATGGTCGGTCCCGAGGCCGAGCGCGACGGCGGCGTGCGGCGGTTCGGCAAGCTCTTCACGGTCGGGGCGCGGCTGACCGTGCCGATCGTCGCCGTCATCACGCGCAAGGCCTACGGCCTCGGCGCCCAGGCGATGTTCGGAGGGCACGCGCAGGTGCCGCTGCTGACCGTGGGCTGGCCCACCTCGGAGCTGGGCCCGATGGGGTTGGAGGGCGCCGTGCGGCTGGGCTTCCGCAAGGAACTGGATGCCATCGAGGACCCGGCCGCCCGGGCCGAGGCGACGGACGGGATGATCGCGTTGGCCCACCTGAATGCGGCGGGGCTCAACGTTGCGTCGTTCGGTGAGATCGACGACGTGATCGACCCAGCGGACACCCGCTCACGAATCGAGGGCGCGCTGCGAATCGGTTGCCCCGATGATGGTCAGCTCAAACGCAGATTTTGAGGCTTGGCCCGATCGTGCCGCTGGTTTGGTGTGAAGGGTGGTGAGGACTGGGTTACTTTGGGTGGCACGGCGACCGGGGGGTTTTCGGGTGAGCACTGTGACGGACATCGACGTGCGCGACTTCTCGCGCAGGCTTTTGCAGGCGATCAGTGACGTGCAGTCGTCGTGGATCTCCGGCCGTACCTCCAACGACGTGTTCGAAGACCTGTTGGGCCGGATCCTCGACCTCACCGATTCCGAGTACGGCTACATCGGCGAGGTGATGTCCGATGGCAAGGGCAAGCCCTATCTGCTGGCACGCGCCCTGACCGACATCCCCTGGGATGAGGACAGCCGTGCCCTGGTGGCCCAGGCGCGTGAAGAGGGAGGGTTTGCGTTCAGGAACCACGACACCCTCTACGGCGCGGTGCTGACCACCGGCCGACCGGTCATCGCCAACGACGCCCCGAACGATCCGCGAAGCGGGGGCACGGCGCCCGGTCACCTCCCGTTGGATCGGTACCTGGGACTGCCGCTGTGGTCCGAAGGCGAGTTGGTCGGTTCGGTCGGGGTCTCCAATCGCCCCGGCGGCTACGACGAAGAACTGGTTGCCGAACTCGAGCCACTGACGAGGACGTGCGCCACCATCGTCCGTGCCTTCCGTGAGCGCAGGCGGCTCGTCGAGTCCCACGCGAAGCTCGAAGAACTGGCGCAGACGCTGCGGGAGAGCTTGCTCCCGCCCAGCGTGCCGACGGTCAAGGGGATCGACGTCGCGGCGCGATTCCGTCCCGCGACGCATGGTGACGGTGTTCTGGGCGACTTCTACGACATCTTCCCAGCCGGGACCGGTCGATGGGCCTTCGTCATGGGGGACGTGCAGGGGCATGGCGCCCCGGCGGCCAAGACGACCGCCCTCGCTCGTTGGACGTTGCAGTCCCGTGCGGCCTTCGTCCACGATCCTGGCCTGCTCCTCGAACACCTCAACGAACGGCTGCTCGCCCGCGATGAGGCCGATGATCGGCACATGTCGGCGGTCGCGATCGTTGCGGAAGTTGTTGACCGTGGGGCCAACGTCTTCCCCTACTGGAGCAGCGACGCTCTGGTCCTTCGCTTTGCAACGGCCGGTCACCAGCCTCCGCTGATCCGCCGCGTCGACGGCACCGTTGACTTCGTCGAGCCGATGGGAACGGTGCTCGGCGTCGTGGCCGACGCCAAGTTGAAGACGCGTACCGTCCGGCTGCACCCTGGTGACGCGCTGGTGATCTTCACCGACGGGGTGACGGAGTCACACCACCGTGACATCGAGCGTGGTGAGGGCGAGCTCCAGAGCGCATTGGCGGCGCCCCTCGCCTCGGCTGACGAGATCGCCGACGTGTGCATGTGCGTTGCGGGCGGCGGCCTGGAGCAGGAGACGCCGAACCCGGACGACTCCGCCGTCATGGTCATCCGCCTCCCGCTGGAGACGCCGAAGGCCGGCAACGCCTGATTCGCGGCCTCCGCGGACGTCTGCTCCGCTTCGCCACGGAGATGCCGGTCACCTGTCCGTCGGCTACTCGCGTGCGCCGTCACCTACGGGGTTCACAACATCACCCCAAGTCACGGCACAATTGTGATCCATCGCGAAGGTGCAGCATGAAGCTCGGCAGTGTTCTGGTCCATCCGTCCCACGGTCCTGCCAAGGTCGTCGGCACGCAAATTCGCAAGTTCGCTGGCGTTGCCCAGGAACTGGTCGAGCTCATGGTTGTGGAGGGCGGCATGAAGCTGCTCGTCCCAGCCGACGCGCTCGCCGACCTCGGCATGCGTGAGCCGATGGACGCCGACGCGGCGCAGGAGGTCCTCGAGACCCTCCGCGCGGAGCCGACGCCGATCATGAAGGGCCAGTGGGCCCGGCAGTTCAAGGCCTTCGTGGAGCAGTCACGCTCCGGCGAGCCGATGGAACAGGCAGCAGTCGTCCGCGACCTGCTCGCCAAGCCGTCGCCCTCCGCCGGTGAGCAGCGCCTGCTGACGCAGACCAAGCGGATGCTGGCCACCGAACTCGGCGGCGCACTCGGCATCGAGTCCGACGAAGCCGACGCGCTCATCATCAAGACCGCCGCACGCCCGGTCGTCGAAGACTGAGCAGGACGCAACAAAGCCTCGCGGCCCCGCCCTGATCCAGGGACGGGGCCGCAGCTCTTTTCGCTCCGGCCCGATCGCCTGCCCCGTCGTCAGTTGGCGTCGAGGACCACGCACGTGAGTTCGTGCTTGTTGTGGTCGAGGTGGATCACCCGCGCCCCGGGCAGGGCGCGCCACTTGGCCACCGCGTCGTGGTCGGTGGCGCCCTGGAGCTTCACCGTGCACACGAGGTTCTTGACCTTGCCGGATGCCAGCCACCGCTCGGCCAGGCCGTGGAGACGGTCGGGGTAGGCGATGATGTCGCTGCACCACCAGTCGATCGGGTCGTGGTCGCGCGGGTCCATCGCGAACGCCGAGCCCTCCTGCCACGTCACGTTCTTCATGCGGTCGACGTTGTCGGCCAACGGCGCCTTGTCGACGGCGAGGACGTGCGCCCCGGTCTTGGCCAACAACCAGGTCCAGCCGCCGGGCGCCGCCCCGAGGTCCAGGCACCGGTCGCCCCGAACAGGCTGGCGTCGCATGCGCGCGAAGACCTCCCAGAGCTTGAGGTAGGCGCGGCTGGGTGGGCCGATGCGGTCCTCGGCGAAGTTCGGTTCGCCGTTGGGGAACGGGTTCTCGCAGGACGTCGCGGCCAGGACGGTGTCGCGGTCCAGCAGCGTCCACGATCCCAGCGGGGCGTCGGGCGCAACCTCGCCGATCTCCAACGGCTTGGAGGACACGTACGGGAGCTTCTCGACGATGAGCTCGGCGCGGCCGCGGTGCTCGGGGGCGTAGAGGGCCCAGTTGCGCTGACGCGCCTTGAGTTCCTTGGCGGCGTTCCCGATGGAGGTGACCGGGATCCGCTCGGCGTCCCACCACGTGTTGGCGGCCCAGGCCGCGTGGAACGGCTGGCCCTCGGTGATCCGCAGACGGCCGTGCGTCGCGGTGACGGCCACGCCGCCCCGCGCCAGTTCCTCGTCGAGTTCGTGCTCGTAGTCACGGGCAGCGAGGTAGGCGGTGGTCATCGGTTCCGCAAGCAGTGGAGGGCGTTGACGATCGTAGGCTCGGCCCGTGGTCGCGGGGAACCGCCAGCCGGGACACGGCGTCCCACGGTCATCGATCCGAGGAGTGGTCCATGGTCCGCAAGGTGGCGCTGGTTGCCCTGACGTTCCTGCTGGCCGGGTGTGGCGAGGCAGCGACCTCCACGTCGGGCGGCGTGCCGGTCACCGATGTCGTCGAGAACGTCGGCTACTACTACGCGTGCGGCAACGAGGTCCTCCAACTCCCGGACGGGCGGTCGTTCTGGCCGTTGCTGGAACAGGACCGTGTCAACCGCACGAAGTATCTCGACACGCCCACCGACGACAACGCCCTGGCCTTCACCGGCTCCCTGACCCTCGCGGTCGCCCCGCCCCGGCCCGGCGATGACATCGGCACGTTGACCGTCTACGAGGACGGGATGGCGAAGTACGTCTCCCACCGCGGCACGACGGCGTGGCTGGACGACGAGCCCGTCACCTATGGGTGGGAGTGCTGACGGTCGACCCTCGACAGTCGGCGCTCAGTGACCCAGGACGGGGCGCGGGTGGTACGGCTCAGCGAGGTGGGCGAGGTCTTCCGCGCTCAACGTGAGGTCGGTCGCCGCGATCGCGTCCTCGAGGTGGCTGAGCCTGGTCGCCCCGACGATCGGGGCGGTGACCCCGTCCTGCTGGCGCAGCCACGCGAGCGCGACCTTGGCGCGTGACGACTCCAGTCGTTCGGCAACCTCGCCGACGCGATCGGTGATCGCCTGCTCGGCGTCGTCGTACAGGAACGGGCTGAAGCTGTCGCTCTCGCCCCGGGCCGTCGCCTGGCGGTCGGCCCACGGCCGGGCCAACACGCCCCGGGCCAGCGGGCTCCACGGGACCATGCCGACGCCCTGGTCGCGGCACAGCGGCGCCATCTCGCGCTCTTCCTCGCGGTAGAGCAGGTTCCAGTGGTTCTGCATGGAGACGAACGGCGTCCACCCGTGCTCCCTCGCCACGGCTTGGGCCTTGGCGAACTGCCACGCGTGCATCGAGGACGCCCCGAGGTAGCGGGCTTTGCCGGACTTCACGACGTCGTCCAGCGCCTCCATCGTCTCCTCGATCGGCGTCTCGGAGTCCCAACGGTGGATCTGATAGAGGTCGACGTGGTCGGTGTCGAGACGGCGCAGCGACGCGTCGATCGACGACATGATGTGCTTGCGCGACAGGCCGGTGTTGTTCGGTCCCTCGCGCCAGGGGAAGAAAACCTTGGTTGCGATGACCACGTCGTCGCGCCGGGCGAGCTTGCCCAGCAGTCGCCCCGTCACTTCCTCGCTGACGCCGAGGGAGTACATGTCGGCCGTGTCGAACGTGGTGATGCCCGCGTCGAGCGCCCGCTTCACGAACGGCTCCGCCGCCGACTCGTCGAGCACCCACGGCCGCCAACCAGGGTCGCCGTAGCTCATCATCCCCAGCCAGACGTCGCTGACATCGAGGCCGGTCGCTCCGAGCTTGACCTGCTTCACCATGGCGTCTTCCTTGGTCAGCGCTTGCGGGAGGCCGGGCCCGCCGTGAGGGAGGCGTGGAACTCGATCTGGAAGGCGACCGGTACCGGCGTGGCAACGTGATGGAGGCGTCCGGGTGGGATGACGATGGACTCGCCGGCCGCGACGGTCCGGGTGACGCCGTCGTCCTCGAAGACGAAGTCCAGCGCACCGGCGATCACGACCAGGCGGCCCCAGACACCGTCCGCGATCATGTGCGCGGCTCGCAGCCCGTCGGGCAACGTGTCCTGGTCCCACCGCGGTGTCGTCCGCGCGTGCAGCAGTCCGTCCGGCAACGTCGAGGCGTCGGTCACGTGCTCTCCCTGGTGTCCTGTGCAACCTAGGTGACCCGGCGCACCACGGCCGTCCCCGCGATGAGGTCGCGGAGCGTGCGACCGTCGTGGCGGGTCACCAGCGCGACGAGGTCGCCGACCAGCACGAACGGCAGCAGCAGCGTCAGGACGAGGCCGACGAGCAGCGCCCAGCGTCGCGACGCCTCCTGCTCCGTGACGCGGCCACCGTCCGGGGCGGTCACGATCCGCAGGCCACGCATGCCCTGCCCGATCGTCCCGCTGTTGCGGGGCACGTACCGCAGGCCATGCCAGCTCAGCGCGGCCAGCCCGACCAGCAGCAGAACACCCGCGGTCAAGCGCCCCGACGAGCTTCCCGGGCCAGCGGCGTCAAGCGCGACCAGGCCCGGCCCCAGCATCGTCATCGTGACCACCAAGTCGATCGCCCCGGCCGTCACCCGATCCCTTGGCGAGGCAGCCGCGGTCCCGGTCGGCGGGCCGACGTCGCGCCACTCGATGCGTCGCAGGCCAGCGCGCAGGCGAACCTCGACGAGGTGAGCCAGCACCAGCAGCCCGATGCCGTAGACGATCGAGGCCAGGACGTCGGTGGGGTAGTGGGCGCCGAGATAG
>CBDTZE010000104.1:0-6894 GCA_965364815.1 uncultured Nitriliruptoria bacterium
CGTCAAGGAGAAGGTCGCGACCTACAAGCAGCTCGGCTACGTGGAGTTCATCACGGAGATCCCGAAGTCCGCCTCGGGCAAGATCCTGCGCCGAGAGTTGCGCGACCGCTGAGGCACGCCGGCTTCGGCCGATCGGCGTAGGCGCGCGGCTTCGTGCGTTCCTTCGCCGAGGTGTGGCTCGTTGGGCAGGTCGAACGCCCCGCTGGGGCGAAGACCGCAACGACCTCCCACACCTCAAGGCCACGACATGCGCCTGCGTTCCTTCACCGCCCTCGCGACGGCACTCCCGCTCGCCCTCGCCGGCCTCAACGTCGCCGCGGCGTCCGACGACGCCGTCTTCCTGTTCGCCCAGTGCGACTACGTCATCGCCTCCACCGGCAGCGCCGCCCTCACGCAGGACGACCCCGGCGCTCTGCAGTCGGGCAACAGCTGCGGCTTCGTGGCTCCCGTCGGTTCCAACGAGTTGGGCCAGAAGCTCATCCACTGGAGCGGCACGTTCGACGGTGCCATCGAGACCGTCGAGCTTCGCAACCACATCATCTTCGGCACGGCCGCCCACGGCCAGCTTGCCGGCCAGGTCGTCGAGAACGACCTCCCGGTCACCCTCGTCATCGACGGTGACACCGTGTTCGACGGCGTCCTGTCCGACCTCGGCCGGATCCAGGAGACCCAGATCTCCGTCGAGTTCGACTACTTCATGGACCTCACCGACGCCGAGATCGGCGACGGCGAGCACACCATCGAGGTCAGCTTCGGTCACGCCTCGGCAGACGCCTCCCCGCTCGGCTCCTCCGGCGTCTACGCCTGGGGCTCCAGCGACAGCGTCCCCGGTGGCCTGCTGATCAACGGTGGCGAGGCCACCGACAACGCCTGACACCACCTGACGCGATCGCGCACCTGACGCGAACGCGCTGGGATCGCGGCCGCGTGGCCGTACCTTTCTTGCAGACGTATGGGACCGCCCCCTCGTGGGCGGTCTCGTCGTGTCCACCCCTTCCCCGTGATGCACCTGCGCTTCGCTGCGCCGTGCACCAGCAAGGCAGCAGCAATGGCAACTCGTGACAACCTGCGCAACGTCGCGATCATCGCGCACGTCGACCACGGCAAGACCACCCTCGTCGACGCGATGCTCTGGCAGTCCGGCGCCTTCAGCGCCCACCAGGACATGGGCGAACGGATCATGGACTCGGGTGACCTCGAGCGTGAGAAGGGCATCACGATCCTGGCCAAGAACACGGCCGTGATCCGCGATGGCATCACGATCAACGTGGTCGACACCCCGGGCCACGCCGACTTCGGTGGCGAGGTCGAGCGCGCCCTGTCCATGGTGGACGGCGTGCTGCTCCTCGTCGACGCCTCTGAGGGCCCGCTGCCCCAGACGCGCTTCGTGCTTCGCAAGGCCCTGGAGTCCAACCTCCCGATCGTCCTGGTCGTCAACAAGATCGACCGCCCGGACCAGCGCATCGCCGAGGTCGTGGACGAGGCCTTCGACCTCTTCATCGACGTGGGCGCGTCGGACGACCAGATCGACATCCCCGTCCTGTACACGAACGCCAAGGACGGCACGGCGACCACCGACCTCGACAAGCCGGGCGAGAACCTCGACGAGTTGTTCCAGGTCCTGCTCGACCGCATCCCGGCCCCCTCGTACATCGAGGACCACCCGCTGCAGATGCTGGTCACCAACCTCGACTCGTCGCCGTACCTCGGACGCCTGGCCATGTGCCGCGTCATCAACGGCACGATCAAGAAGGGCCAGAACGTCACCTGGTGCAAGGCCGACGGGACGACCGAGGTCGTCAAGATCGGTGAACTGCTCATGACGGAGTCGCTTGACCGCGTCTCGGTCGACTCGGCTGGTCCCGGCGACCTGATCGCCGTCGCCGGCATCGCCGACGTCACGATCGGTGAGACCCTCGCCGACCCGGTCAACGCGATCGCGTTGCCCGTCATCACGGTCGACGAGCCCAGCCTGGGCATGACCATCGGTGCCAACACCTCGCCGCTGGCCGGCAAGGAAGGCAAGAAGGTCACCGCCCGCCAGATCGAGACCCGGCTCGAGGCCGAACTCATCGGCAACGTGTCGCTTCGCGTCCTGCCGACCGAGCGCCCCGACACCTGGGAGGTCCAGGGTCGTGGTGAGCTGCAGCTGGCCATCCTCGTCGAGACCATGCGCCGCGAGGGCTTCGAGCTCACCGTGGGCAAGCCCCGCGTCGTCACGCGTGACATCGACGGCACGCTGCACGAGCCCTTCGAGCGTCTCTCCATCGACGTGCCCGAGGACTACGTCGGCGTCGTCACCCAGCTCCTGGGCCTGCGCAAGGGCCGCATGGAGAGCATGGTCAACCACGGCTCCGGCTGGGTTCGCCTGGACTACCGCGTTCCGGCCCGTGGCCTCATCGGCTTCCGCACCGAGTTCCTGACGGAAACCCGCGGCACCGGCATCCTGCACCACGTCTTCGACGGCTGGGAGCCGTGGCAGGGTGACATCCGCACGCGCCCCCAGGGCTCGCTCGTCGCCGACCGCACCGGCAAGGTCGCGCAGTACGCGCTGATCAACCTGCAGGAGCGCGGGACGCTCTTCGTCCACCCCGGCGTCGAGGTCTACGAAGGCATGATCATCGGCGAGAACTCCCGGTCGGAGGACATGGACGTCAACCCGACCAAGGAGAAGAAGATGACCAACGTGCGTTCCAACGCCGACGAGTTGGTCCGTCTCGCTCCCCCGCGCCAGCTCTCGCTGGAGCAGGCACTGGAGTTCATCCGCGAGGACGAGTCCGTCGAGATCACGCCGCTCAGCGTCCGACTCCGCAAGGTCACGCTTGACCAGAACCTTCGCCAGCGCGAGAACAAGCGCACCAAGTTCGGCGCAGCGCCCCTGGCGACCTGAGCCAACGCATTCCACGAACGGCACCGGACTCCGGTGCCGTTCGTTCTTTTGCCCGTCGGTCAGGCGCGGGCGCTGGTGGCCAGCACGTGGACCGGACCTGCTCCGGCGGCGCGGAGCTTGGCCACGGCGACGGTCTGGGGCCAGGCCGTCTCCGCGGCCCCGGTGACCAACAGGACAGGAGCTCCGGGCTGGACCGCCGGCACGTCGATCGTGCGCAGCGACATCGCCCCCACATGGACCGAGTTGCCCTGGGCTTCGATGCTGGCGAGGTCGGTTGACATCACCTGGTCCGGGGCGCGTTCGAGACGACCGATCGAGGCAAGGTGGTCTGCCAACGCCGACGCCAGTGCTCCGTCCTCGTCGTCACTGCGCAAGGCCAGGGCGGTGGTGGGGCGCTGTTCCCAGGGCCAGTCCTTGAGTACCCCGATGGCGAGATCGACGAGGCGCTGCGGGAGCGCCTGTCCTGCCGTCACCGCGTCGCGCGCCTCACGGAGCAACGGGTCGATGATGCCGTCGCCTCGTCGTCCCAGGGCCCGGATGCCGGCCGGGGCCTTGTCGGCCAGGCGCCCCTTGGGCACGGCGCCTCCGGGAAGGAGACCTTCGCCCTCGACGAGGTCGGCCAGGCCCGTCGGCCACTGCTTGCGGACCGGCACCTCGACCACGGCGCCGACCAGGATCTTGCGAACCGCATCGCGGACGTCGTCGAAGACCTCGACGGCCGGGAAGTCGTGGCCGCAGTGGTCGCAGCGGCCGCAGCGTTCCGGCGCGTGGATGTCATCGAGGGCACCGAGAAGATTTGCCATGCGACAGCCCGGATCCACCAGCCAGGCCTCGACCTGCTGGTGCTCGGCGCGGCGTGCGCGTTGCAGCCCGGCGCGGACCTGCGGGTCCGGCTCCCATCGCTGCCCGGTCGCGATCCAGCCGCCCTTGACCCGGTCCACCACGCCGTCGACGGCCAGGACCTTGAGAAGGGTCTCCAGCCGGGTGCGGCTCACCGGGACCAGCGGCTCCATCCTCGGGACGGACATCGGCTCGTGCTCGGACAGGGCCAGGAGCACCTGCTCGATCTGTTCGTCCGACGGCAGGGAGACGGAGTCGAAGTACGACCAGATGTCTCGCTGCTGCGGCGTCGGGACCTCGACGACCTCGGCGGTGTCCAGGGCACGGCCGGCACGACCGATCGCCTGGTAGAGATCCAGCAGGGTCCCGGGCAGGCCATAGTGGGCGACGGCGGCAAGGTCGGGCAGGTCGTAGCCCATCCCCAGTGCGGAGGTGGCGGCGAGGCAGGTGATCTCCCCGGTGCCCAACGCCCGTTCCAACTCGACGCGATCGTCGGCGTCCAGCCGCCCGTGATACGCCCGCGCCGCGGGGTGACCGGCTTCGGTGAAGACGTCGGCGAGCATCTGGGCGTCGCCGACCGTCAGCGCGAAGATGATGGCCTTGCGGCCCTCGTCATGTTGCTGCAGGGCCCACGCGGCGAGCCACGCGACGCGTGAGGCCGTGTCCGGTTGCTCGACGACGCGGACGTGCAGCGAGGTCCGTTCCAACGCCCCACGCAGGACGCGGTCGGGGCGCAGGTCCAGCAGGACGGCGAGGTCCTCGACGACGCGTTGCGTCGCCGTTGCGGTGCAGGCCAGGACCGGGGTGCCGGGAGCGAGGCGCCCCAGCAGATCCCCGATTCGCCGGTAGTCGGGGCGGAAGTCGTGACCCCAGGCCGAAGCCGCGTGGGCCTCGTCGACGACCAGCAGCCCGAGTGTTCCGACCAACGGGTCGAGCACGTCCTTGACGAAGTCGGGGTTGGCGAGGCGCTCCGGTCCGACGGCCAGCAGGTCCACCTCACCGGCGCGCAGCCGCTGGATGATGTCGTCCCAGTCGTCGACGTTGGTGGAGTCGATGCGCTCTGCCCGCAGGCCGGCCTTCTTGGCGGCGCGCAGCTGGTCACGCATCAACGCCAGCAGGGGCGACACCAGCAGCGTCGGTCCGCCGCCGCGTTCCCGCAGGGCGCGGCACGCCAGGAAGTAGACGGCCGACTTGCCCCAGCCGGTGCGCTGGACCACCAGGACGCGGTCCCGGTCCTCGACCAGGGCGCGGATGGCCTCGACCTGGTCGTCGCGCAGGACGGCATCGTCCCGTCCGGTGAGTCGATGCAGTGCGTCGGTCAGGATCGGGTCGTCGGCGATCGTCGTCACGCACGTTCCTCGAGTTCAGCCAGGGCGTTCTCGAAGTGCTCCAGGAGCCGCTGGACCGAGGGCAACGTCTTGCGGTCGGCCGTCACCGAGAACGCAACCTCGTCGCAGTAGGAGGTCAGGGTGATGTTGAGCGCCTGGCCCTGCGGGATCAACGACACCGGGTACATGCCTTCCATGCGCGCCCCGTTCCAGAACAGCGGTTCCTTGGGACCCGGCACGTTGGAGATCACGAGGTTGCATGAGGGCTTGATGCGTCCGGCAACGTTGGTCAACGTGCCGAGCAGGTTCGGCGCGGTCAGCAGCAGGGCGTAGTCGACCAGTTCCGCGTGAGACATCGACGCCAGCCGCTCCTTGCCTCCGTCCATCGACTTCTTGATCCGGGCCAGACGCACCACGGGATCGGCTTCGTCCGTCGCGAGGTCACACAGCAGCATCGACAGCGCGTTGCCGCGCGTGTCCTCGCCGTCGGGGCGGATGGACACCGGAACCATGGCGATCAGGCCCTTGTCCGGCAACTCCCCCAGGTCGTCGAGGTAGGCACGCAGCGCCCCGCCGCAGATGGCCAGGACCATGTCGTTGACCGTGGCGCCGTGGGCCTTGCCGCAGGCCTTGATCCGCTCCAGTGACCACGAGTCGGCGGCGAAGCGGCGCGACCCGCTGATGCGGCCGTTGAGGATCGAGTTCGGAGCTTCGAAGAGATACGGCTCGTCGCCTCCGCGCAGACGGCCGACCGTCTGCTTGGTCAACGCGACCGAGGCCCCCGCCGCGGCGCGGACCTGCGTCAAGGGACCGCCGATGGCTCGGCCGACCATGTCGAACGGGCTGGGGGCACCCGTGTCCGCCGAGGCACTGCGGCTTCGCTTGATCGGCTCAATGGCCCACAGCGGCTTGAGGCCGCGCTCGTCCTCGTCGGGGGTGAACGACCGGAGCAACTGACGGATGCCGCCCACGCCGTCGAACATCGAGTGATGGAACTTCGTGTAGAGCGCGATGCGCCCGTCGTTGAGCCCCTCGATCAGGTGCAGCTCCCAGAGCGGGCGATGCCGGTCGAGCAGGGTCGAGTGCAGCCTCGACACCAGCGCCAGCAGCTCGCGGATACGGCCCGGAGCCGCCAGGGCAGAGTGACGGGCGTGGTACTCGAGGTCGACGTTGTGGTCCTCGACCCACTTGAAGATCCCGGCGCGGCCGTAGGGGCGGTCCAGCCGTTGGTTGAACGGCGACGTCGGGGCGTTGGTCTCCACGAGGTTGCGGAACATGTCCGAGATGAAGTCGGGCCCCATGTCCTTCGGCGGCGTGAAGAGCTGCAGACCACCGACGTGCATCGGCGTCTCGCGCGTCTCCACCAGCAGCCAGCCGGCATCCATGATCGGCAGGTAGTCGCCCACGAAGGCTCCCGTTTTCGTCAGAGCTTCGCACGCTAGGTCGGCGGTGGTCAGGCGGTTGCCTCGAACCCACAGGTCGACGCGATCCAGGCCATCGTGTCCTGCCATGGCGTGGCACCGGGGTCGAGCACGTCGAAGTGGCCACCGTTGAACGGGGCGAGCTCGACGCGGCCGCCAGCGGCCTCGACCGCCGCCGCGTGGTCGCGCGACTGCGACGGCGGCACGATCCCGTCCTGCTCGCCGTGCACCAGTCGGATGGGTACGCCGGCTCCGACCAGTTGGGTCGGGTCGGCGAGGGCATAGTCGTCCGCGATGGTGTCGGGGTCGCCACCCATCAGCGCCTGTGTTGCGCCGCCGCCGAGGTCCATCCGTGCGGCGGCGACCAGGTCGGCCACGGGTGCCTGGCCGACTGCGGCGCACGGCAGCAGGCGGG
>CBDTZE010000105.1:0-6845 GCA_965364815.1 uncultured Nitriliruptoria bacterium
GGGCCGCCGAAGACGCGGACGGTGCCCTGGACCCGGGGCGTGACACGCTGGCCCGGGTGATGGTCGACGTTGGGGCCTCGGCGGGAGTGCACGATGGTCCCGTCCTCGAGGCGCAGCCTGAGCAGCTGGTCGTGGCCGAAGAACTGGACGTCCTCGACCAGTGCTGAGCCGTCCGGGTCGATGCGGACCTCGAGGTGTTCGGGGCGGACCATCGCGTGCGTCGCGCCGGCGGTCCGGCCCTCGACCGGCAGTCGACCCAGCGAGGTGGCGACGTGAGCCACACCGGCGGGGTGTGCCTCGACGACATCGGCATCGCCGACGAAGCGGGCGACGAACGGTGTGGCCGGGGCGCGGTAGAGCTCCGCGGGCGTGTCGACCTGGTGCAGTCGGCCCTCGTTCATGACGGCAACCCGGTCGGCGAGGGACAGCGCCTCTTCCTGGTCGTGGGTGACGAAGAGGGCGGACGTGCCGGCGTCCGTGAGGATCCGGCGGACATCGGCCCGGACGGTCGTGCGCATCGCGGCGTCGAGGTTGGAGAAGGGCTCGTCCAGCAACAGGATCGCGGGGCGGGGAGCCAGGGCTCGGGCGATGGCGACGCGTTGCTGTTGGCCGCCGGACAAGGCACCGGGGAGACGGTCGGCCTCGGTCTGCAGGCCGACCAGTTCGAGGGCCTCGCCGACGCGCGCCTTGCGTTCCTTGCGCCCCAGCGACCGCAGGCCGTAGGCGATGTTCTGGCTCACGGTGAGGTGCGGGAAGAGGGCGTAGTCCTGGAACACCATCCCGATGTTGCGGCGTTCGGGTGCAACGACACGTGCGGCCTCGGTCACGACCTGGCCGTGGACCTCGATGCGGCCGGCGTCGGCAGCCTCCAGCCCGGCGACGAGGCGCAGCACCGTGGTCTTGCCGCAGCCCGAGGGTCCGAGCAGCGCCGTGAGGGATCGGTCGGGGACCGTCAGGTTGAACTCGTTGACCGCGGCCACGCTGCCGTCGGCCGTCACGAAGGAGCGTGACAGGCCGTGGCACAGGAGGGCGGGCGGGGTCGTGGACATGGAGGTAAGGCTACCCTCACTCAGCGGCCGGAGTGGGACGGGGCCTGACCGGGCCGCCTAGCCTGCCCGGCTCGTCCTCGAACGGGAGTCGGACGTGGCCATGACCCTGCGGCGCAAGCTCGCCATTTCCAGTTGGAGTGCCCCACGTGAGGGCAACATCTACGGGAAGCTCACCGTGGACGCGGGGGAGGCGCAGGCCTATCTCGAGCACGTTCGCGAGACGACGGGCGAGAAGGTCACGATCACGCACCTCGTCGGCAAGGCCGTTGCCGAGGCATTGCGCAAGGAGCCTTCGCTCAACGGCCGGATCTCCCTGGGCCGGTACATCCCGCACGACCAGGTGGCGATCGCCTTCCTGGTCGCGATGGCGGACGGGTCGGACCTGGCCAAGGCCAAGATCGACCACGCGGACCGCAAGTCCATCGCCGACATGGCGGCGGAGCTCCGTGAACGGGCGACCCGCCTGCGCGACGGCGCCGACGACGACTGGGAGAAGTCCAAGGGTCTGGTCAAGATCCTGCCGACGCAACTCCTGCGTCGGCTGCTCTGGTTGATCGGCTGGCTGTCGTCGTCGTTGGGCCTGGAGTTCAAGCCGGTCGGTGTGGAGCGCTTCCCGTTCGGCTCCGCCATCGTCACCTCCGTCGGGATGTTCGGCCTGGACGAGGGCTTCGTGCCGCCGACGCCTTTCGCTCGCGTCCCGCTCTATGTCCTGATCGGCGCGGTCAAGGACCAACCGACCGTGGTGGACGGCAAGGTCGTCGTCCGGCCCATGCTGACGGTCACCGCGACCATCGACCACCGCTTCA
Source organism: uncultured Nitriliruptoria bacterium (assembly GCA_965364815.1). Taxonomy (GTDB): domain Bacteria; phylum Actinomycetota; class Nitriliruptoria; order Nitriliruptorales; family Nitriliruptoraceae; genus CBDTZE01. Next base: position 1,856 of record CBDTZE010000105.1, read on the forward strand.
TCGACGGCTTCCAGGGCGGCATCATCGCCAAGGAGTTCCGTCGCGTCTTCGAGGACCCGTGGTCCCTTGACGCCCCGGCCGTCGACGTCGACGAGCCGGCCGCCGCCTCGTTCTGAAGGACCCTGCCATGACCGACGTGAACGCTGCCTCCACCGTCGGGCCCCCTCCCGGTGCCCGCGTCCGCATCTCCTCGAACGAGTCGACCTTCGGCACGTCGCCGCTGGCGGTCGCCGCGATGCAGAAGGCTGCGGCCGAGGCCAACATCTATCCCGACGACCAGTCGATCGACCTGCGGGGCGCCATCGCCGCGCACGATGGGGTCGGCGACGTCGCCAACGTCATCGTCGGGACCGGGTCCGCGCAGTTGCTGATGGACCTGTGTGCCCATGAGTTGAGCGCGGGCGACGAGGTCGTCGCGTACAAGCGTGGCTTCATCGTCTACCGGATCGGCTCGGCACGGGCCGGCGCCACGTACGTCGAGGCAGAGACCGGCGGACCGGCCGAGGGCAACGCGGACGGCTACCAGCGCGACCCGCAGGCGATCCTCGACGCGATCACCGACAAGACGAAGATCGTCTTCCTCGACAACCCCGGCAACCCGACCGGCGCCCACCTCGACGGAGACGGCCTACGCGCCGTCGTCGAGGGTGTGCCGGAGCACGTCACCGTGGTTGCCGACGAGGCCTACCACCAGTACGCCGCCGGTCAGCGTGGCTACCAGACCGCCAAGGAAGCCGGCGTGGCGCACCCGCGCCTGCTGGTCTCGCGGACGTTCTCGAAGGCGTACGCGTTGGCGGGTCAGCGCGTTGGCTACCTGAGCTCGGAGAACACCGACCTGCTCAAGAGCCTCGACAACTTCCGGGCCCGTTTCAACGTGACGACGACTGGCGCGGCTGGTGTCATGGCGGCGCTGGAGGACCGCGCCCACCTCGACATGACGGTGTCACGCACCATCGAGGGCCGTGACGCGATGGTCGCCGGTCTTCGTGAGCTCGGCATTCCGTGCACCGACGGCCTGGGCAACTTCATCACGTTCGAGTGCGGGACCGATGCCGGGCCGGTCGTCGAGGCGTTCTTCGCCAAGCACGGCGTCGGCGTACGGCCGCTGGTGCCCTACGGCATGACCCAGCAGATCCGCGCCAGCGTCGGCAACGCCCAGGAGGTCGCCGACTTCCTGGCCGCTGCAGACGACGTGGTGCCTCGCTGACCTACTGGTTGCGGGCGCGGTCCTCGTAGTCCTTGCGCTTCTCCGGGTCGCCCTGTTCGAAGGTCTTCTGTGCACCGAGGAGCCGCTCGACGGCCTGCTTGGCCACGGACGGCAGGGGTGCGTTGACCTTGCCCAGCCTGCCGAGCCAGCGCGGCACGGTGGCCTCGTTCTGGCGGGTGCGGATCAGGTGCAGGATCGTCTCGGCGACCTCGCCGACCTCCACCGGGGGGACGATGTTCTTGGCCGACCCGGATCCCAGTTCGGTGTTCACGACGTTGGGCATGAGGGTCGAGACCTGGATGCCGTCGTTGCGGAGTTCGGCGCGCAGCGCATCGGACATGCCGACCACGGCGTGCTTGGTCGCGACGTAGGTGACGAGGTTGGCGATGCCGACCTTGCCGGCCATCGATGCCACGTTGATGATGTGGCCCGACGAACGTTGCTTGAAGCGGGGCAGGACGGCGCGGCAGCCGTTGAGCACGCCCCGGATGTTCACGTCGATCATCAGGTCCGTGGACTTCGGGTCCTCCTTCGTGAAGTCACCGACCAGCATGATCCCGGCGTTGTTCAGCAGCACGTCGACGGGTCCGAAGGTGCCTTCGACAAGGTCGAGGAACGCCGTGAACGACTCGGGGTCGCGGACGTCCAGTTGCGTCGCGATGGCGCTGCTGCCGAGCTCCGTCGACAGTTCCTCGGCCACGGCCACATCCAGGTCGCCCAGGCCCACGCGGGCACCGGCGGCAACCAGTTGTCGGGCGGTCTCGGCGCCGATTCCACGGCCGCCGCCGGTGATGGCGACGACCTTTCCACTCAAGTCGAGGTTCTTCACTGGTCACCCTTGCGCAAGTCGTTGTCGATGATTCGGTCCATGAGCGACTCGGGCACGAGGCCTCCGACGCGGGAGAGCACCTTCTCTCGAAGGGGCAAGGCGTAGCGGGCCTTTGCGACCCGGGACTTGCAGGCATGCACGATGACCTCGGCGACCTGCTCCGGTGCAATGCCGGTGGCGTTGCCCGACCGTGCCCGCGCCAGCAGTGGTGCCGCAAGCTCGCGGTAGTGGGCGGGGATGTCGTCGAGGTACTCGTCCGGCGGGATCGACTTGTCCCAGATGGGGGTGTCGACCTGTCCCGGCTCGATGATGGAGACCTTGACTCCCAGGTGGCGGACCTCGCGGCGCAGCGTGTCGGTGTAGCCCTCCAGCGCGTGCTTGCTGGCGACGTACGGCCCCATCAGCGGGAAGCCGACCCGGCCGGAGATCGAGCCGATGTTCACCACGCGGCCCTTGGCCTTGATGACCGCCGGCAGGAAGGTCCGGGTGACGCGGTGGAGGCCGAAGACGTTGACCTCGAACTGGCGCTTCAGGTCGAAGTCGCTGAGGACCTCGATCGGATCCGTCACGGCGATGCCGGCGTTGTTGACCAGCGCGTGGAGCTTGCCCTCGCTGGCGACGAGGATCTTGGTCGCGGCCTCCTGGACCTGGGACGGTTCCGTGACGTCCAGGATGAGCGGGGTGATCTGGTCGTCGCGCACGGCCGCCGCGTCGAGGTCCGAACGGACCCCGGCCCAGACGTGGAACCCTGCGTCCTGCAGGGCCAGGGCGGCCGCTCGGCCAATGCCGGAGCTGGCGCCGGTGACGAGTGCGTGGCGCATGAGGGGCTTTCGCAGATCGAGGTGTGTCGCCAATCTACGTACCGTGACCGGCTCGATGCGAGTCGAGGAGTGGCAACGGTGAAGCGTCGTCGATGGGCTGGGGCAGTACTGGCGGTTGCGTTGGTCGCTGGTGCCTGCGGCGAGGCCCGACCGACCGTTGACGTCCGGGCTGACGCTGCGGCCGACTTGCCGGCGCGTGACGCCGTTCTCGCGGACGCCGACTGGGCGATCGCGGCAGGGTTCGTGGCGCGGGAGGCAGACCTGGGCCGCCCGGTCGTCATGAACCTGTACGGCTCGTGGTGTGAGCCCTGCAAGGCCGAGGCGCCGCTGCTGCGTGACGCGGTCGGGGCGCACCCGGACGTGACGTTCCTGTTCGTGGACACCCGTGACGGTCGCATCCCGGGTCTGGCGTTCCTGCAGGACGAGGGCCTGGCCGACCAGCCGAGCCTGTTCGACCAGGAGTCCCTGGTCTATGCCGCGATCGGCGCACGTGGCATGCCCACGACCGCGTTCTTCGCCGCGGACGGGACGCTGGTCGACATCGTCCACGGGATCCTGACCGAGGCCACCCTGGCGCAACGGATCGCGGACCTCGAGGCCACGATCGCGGCCGGCTGATGGACGCGACCCTGGTGCTTCGGCTGGTGCCGGCCTTTGTTGCGGCCGTGCTGGTGGCGTCGCGGGTCACCGGTCGACGGCCTCTCGGCGAGACGGCCGATGAGGTCTTGCGCGTCCTGATGGTCGGGCTCGTCGCGGGGCGGTTGGCGTGGCTGGTGTTGGGTGGGCCGGACGTCTGGCGCAACGTGGTCACCACGGCGATCCTGGTCCGCGCGGGTGTCGTGACGGGCGTGGGTGTGCTGGTGGCGGGCTGGTGGGTGGGTCGCCGCGACGACGACGACCGGACCTGGCGCCTGGCGGTGGCGGTCCCTGCTGGGCTTGCTGGACTCGGGGCGTGGCAGGCCTCGTGCCAGGTCGAAGGTCTCTGCGGCGGCATCCCGCTCTCCTGGGGCCTGTCGCTGCCGGGACGCGCGGTGCCGACCTTCCCGGCCTCCTACGTGGAGGCCGCCTTCGCGTTCGGGTTGGCCTGGCTGGCGTGGCGCGCGGTCCGCCGTGGTGACGTCGCCACGGCGTGGTGGTTCGGGGCCGCCTACGCAGTCGCCCGGGTGCTCATCGGCTTCGGCCGCCCCGCGTTGGTGTCCCACCCGACGATGGACCAGTGGTGGTTCGTGGCCGTGGCGGTGGCCGCCGGGTTCGTGGCGCGGCGAACGGCGCGAGCATGAGGGTCGGGCGGGTCGAGGTCGTCGTGGACGAGGGCGCCGGACCCATCGTCGTGTTGGGGCACGGGGCGGGCTCGTCGGCGCTGTTCCTCGAGGAGGCGTTCGGGCCTGCGCTGCGCGCTGCGGGTTGGCGCTTGGCGGCCGTGGACCTGGCCGGGCACGGGGCGTCACCTCCGGCGGCCACGGTGGTGGAGCACCATCTCGACCGTCATGCCGAGGATCTGGCGGCCGTCTGTCTCGCGTTGGATGCCGCGGTCGTCGGAGGCGTCTCATTGGGGGGCATGGCGGCGGTCCGGGCCGTGGGTCAGGGGTTGAACGTCCGGGCCGTGGTCGCGCTCATCCCCGCGTGGTCGGGCACCTCGGGGTCGGTCGTGCATGCGTTCATCGCGGACGAGGTGCGACGTGACGGCGTGGACGGGATGGTCCAGCGACTGGAGTCGGACACCTCGCTGCCGGAGTGGATCCGGGATGTCGTCGTCCGGGACTACAAGCGCCACGACCCGGCCTCACTGGGCGCCGTGCTGATGTCGTTGGACCGCGGCGAGGGGCCGACACTCGACGAGGTGGCGGGGTTGCGGGTGCCGTTGGGCCTGGTCGGCTGGCCCGACGACCCGGGGCATCCGCTGGAAGTGGCGGAGCAGTGGGCACGACTGGCGCCGACCGCGGCCTTGGCGATCACGTCGATCGAGCGGATGCAGGACGACCGGGGCGCGATGGGCAAGGCCGTGCTCGACGTGCTGGGACGGCTTGGCATCCGCCCCTGATCCCGTCAGAGGCGCTGCAGCACGATGAGCAGGCCCATGCCCACGACCAAGGTCAGGATGGGGTTGCGGGTCTTCCAGGCGACCGCCGCGGC
>CBDTZE010000106.1:0-6816 GCA_965364815.1 uncultured Nitriliruptoria bacterium
GGCCGCCCTTGGAGACGACGAGTTGGACCTGGTCGCCACGCAGCACGCGGTCGCCCGCAGCCGGGAGTTGCTCCACGACGGCCCCGGCGGGGACCTGCTCGTCGAACCGTTCCTCGAGCACGACGCCTTCGAGTCCGACCTCGTCAAGTGCGTCGAGTGCCTGGTCGAGGGGCATGCCCACGACCCCCGGGACGTCCACGGGCGCACGGCCCTGGGACACCACGATCTCGACGACCTGTCCGTCGAGACCGGCCTCACCCGGCGCGGGGACCGTCGTGATCACGACACCCGCCTCGACCACGTCGGAGTGATCGCGCGTGATGACGTGCTCGAACCCTTCGTCGCGCAGTCGCGCAACCGCGGTGTTCTCCTCGAGGTCGGTGACGTCGGGCACGACCACGCTCGCCGGGCCCAGTGACAGGGTGACGAGGATGGTGGCTCCCTTGCGGGCCCGAACGCCGTCACCGCCGGGGGACTGCTCGACGACGTGACCCGCCGGGACATCGCGGTCGTTGACTGGCTCCGGAGCCATCTGCACCGTGAAGCCAGCCGTTTCGAGTTGGGTGACGGCGCGGTCCGCCGGTTGCTCGACGACGAAGGGCACGTCGGTGAAAGGAGCGACGACGAAGTTCCATGCCGCGGCGCCAGTGATGCCCGCGAGGGCCAGCAGCACCAGCAGGGCCGTCAGGATGCGTCGGCCCCGTGGCATCGGGGTGATCCGCGGTCGTTCCTCGACGTCGGTGCGCAGGACCACCCGCGTGGCGGCAGCATCGTCGAGTGCGTCGGCCGAGATGGCCGGCATCACCACGGTGTCGTGGGCTCCGCCGCGCAGGTCGACGGGGGTCGCGCCGAGGGGGATCGCGGCGGCCAGGTCGAGGTGGAACTCGGCGGCGTCCGCCTGACGGTCAGCCGGCTCCCTGGCGGTCGCGCGTGCCACGACGGCGTCGAGGGCCGGGAGGATGCCCGGGACGAGCGTCGAGGGAGGCGGGACGGTGCTGCTGACGTGCTGCAGCGCGGTGGCCATGGGCGTGTCGCCCTCGAAGGGCGGGCGTCCCGTGAGCAACTCGAACAGCACGATGCCCAGGGCGTACACGTCAGCGGTGGCTTCCAGCGGACGGCCGTCGACCGCCTCCGGAGGCAGGTAGTGCGGGGAGCCGACGAGGGCGTCGGCTCCGAAGGTCTGCGTGGACTGTGCGGCGGCGCGGGCGAGGCCGAAGTCGCCGACCTTGACCGTGCCGTCCGAGGCGATCAGGATGTTGGCGGGCTTGACGTCGCGGTGGACGAGACCGGCGCGGTGTGCGGCAGCCAGGCCGTCCGCGGCTGGTCCCAGGATCGCGAGGACTTCCCCGGGGGAGAGCCGCCCGCGCGTCTGGAGCACCTCGCGCAGGGTCGGTCCGTCGACCACTTCGAGCACCAGCCACGCCTCGCCGTTGCGGGCCTCGAGGTCGTGGATCGCGACCACGTTGCGATGCGACAGCGCCGCGGCCGCCTGGCCCTCGCGGGTGAAGCGGTCGATGAAGGCCGGGTCCGCAGCGAGGTGCGGATGGAGCATCTTGATCGCGACCTCGCGGCCGAGGACCTCGTCGCGGGCGCGGTGGACCGTGGCCATGCCGCCGCGGCCGAGCTCGGCGAGCAGGGTGTAACGGCCGCCAACGCTGGTCTGGCCGGGGGCCGTCACCCGTTCTCGTCCTGGAGGTGGCGCTCGAACCGCTGCTTGAGCAGGTCGTGGTCCTCGCGCAAGCGGGCGATGTCGTTGCGGAGTCCGGTCAGGGTGGTCGTCACGCCGTTGATCGTGGCCTCGAGGTCGGCGATCAACGTGCGGAGTTCCCCGCGTGCGGTCTCCGCGTCCGTGCCCTGCGTCGCCAGTTCGTCGCGCAGTTCGGCGACGGCGGTCTCCAGTTCCGCGAGCTGTTCGAGCAGGCCGCTGGCAGCCAGCGCCTCCTCGGAGCCGTCGGCAGCGCCAAGGGCAGTGAGCGACTGCTCGATGTCGGACATGCGCGATCGCAGGTCGCCCTGGGCAGAGTCCAGGGCTTCGATGGCGGTGTTCACGGGCTCGAGGTCGGCCGTCTCGCCGCCGCCACAGGCGGACAGGGCAAGCGAGGCCGAGAGGAGCAGGATGGTGGGGGTGCGTCTCATGATGGTCGAACGGTGCCGCGACTCCTGCCGGGATGCAAGCCACCGGCGCACGGCCTCTACCCTCAGGCACCCCGACGACCCTCTGGAGCGACCTGTGGCAGCCCGCCGCGAGCCAGCCACCTTCGACGATCAACTCGAAGAACTCGGCTTCCATGCGCAGGGGGAGTCCCGGCGTGGCGGCCTCATGTGGACGCTGTCGTTCAACCGCTTCCTGACGTTCATGGTCCACGACTATCGCGACCACGTCGTGCTCACGTGGTCGTTCCAGGCCGGCGAGTTCTTCCAGGAACGGGGTTGGTTGCTGGGGGCAGGCGAGACCACCTTCCAGGAGCTCTATCCGCAGGCGGACGTCCGCCTGGCGACGGAGATCTCTGCGGTCGAGGCCGAGATCCGCCGCGTCCTGCTGACGCTGCGCATCGACTTCGGGGCGTTGGACCTGTGAGCGACACGCCGATCTCGCCCGAGACTCCCGGTCCTGACCCGGAGCCGACCCCCTATGCGGCCGGCGTCGTCGACTTCGGTCGGCTGGGTCGCCGGCTGCGCCGCACGGCCCTGGTCCTGGGTGTGCTGGTGCTCGTCGGCTGGGTGGTGTCGATCCCGTTCGCGGGGGCTGACGTCGGCCTGCTGATGAACCTCTTCGGGCTCGCGCTCGCCCTGATGTTCGTCGCTGAGGTCGTGATCGTGGGCGGTTCGGCCGTCAAGGGCCTCTTGCGGGCCGGCGAGCAAGGTCACCGCCTGGCGTCCGATGACGTCACGTTGCTGCCTCCGCAGCTCACCCGTCGCCTTCGTGGGCGCGACTCGACGAACCGAACCAGCTGAGCACGAACGCGCTCAGCACGGCCTCGTCCAACTCGTCGCAGCGTCGGATGACACCCCACCCGACCACGGCGAGGGGGCTCGCCATGGCGGTGGTGTACGGGGCGACGGTGAGACGGTCGACGAAGTCGCCCTGCGCAAGCTCGGCCAGGCGATCGACGGTCGCCTGCTCGACGCGCATCGGGTCGTAGGCGACCACCACGTGGCCGGCTTCCAGGGCCGACACGAGGACGGGATCGGTGGCCGGGTCGGTCAGGACCCCCAGCGAAGGCTGGCCGGAACGATGCCATCCCGACGATGGCGGCACGGAGCTGTAGGGGACCGGAGGGGCGGTGTCGCCAAGCAGGTGACTGCCCTCCTGCAGCCGCGGGCGCTCCTCGTCGAGGCAGACGTCGGACGTCGGGGCGCGACTGGAGGGGGCCACTGGATCATCACTGCAGGCGGATGCCAACAGGCCAAGGACAACCCCTGCGGTCGTGAGCGCCCGGCGCATCAGGACAGCTCGGCGACGGCCTCGCGCAGCAGGGCCGGAACGAGCGGGCCGTCGAAGCGGTCGACGAGCACCCCGTCGGATCCGACCAGGAAGGTCCACGGCTCTGAGGGAAGTTGAAGCTCGGTGACGATCGGCGCCACCGTGTTTCCCGCGTCGGTGAACACCTCTGCGTGGATCCACTGGACGTCGGGGAAGTCGGCCTTCATGTCCTCGGCAACGTCCACGACGGGGCCGCACACCGCGGTCTGGCAGAACTCCGGTGTGGCGATCACCAGGACGACCGGACGGGCTTCCTCGCTGGCCGCCTTGAAGGAGACGTCGTGCATCGAGCACGCCGGGTCGCGCGTGCAGAGCTTGGCGAGCTCGCCCGGCTCCTCGACCGTGGGTGTGGAGACGACGGGGAAGGGCTGGCCGGTCTGGGGGACCTTGCTGGTCTCCGGGCGGATGACCTGCAGTGCCGCAACCCCGACGTGCCCGTCGCCGGCGACCACGAGGTAGTGGATCCCCGGCTCCGGGATCTCGGTCTCGAAGGCGTAGACGCCACGGATGCCCAGGCCCTCGCCGTGGAAGACCGGGTTGGACGCCGTCTGGACGACCTCGAGGTCACCGGTGCGGACGATCGCCAACTCGACCTGCTTGTCCTGCGTCGGCGATCGGGTCTCGTCCAGCAGACCGAACTGCAGGCGACGGCCCGGTCCGGTCAGGACCTCGAACGTGGCGTTGATGACGGTCCAGTCCGGGACCTCGTCGCCGAAGCCCGCTGCGCGGATCGCCTCGACGATCTCCTGGTCCCCGTCGATCGGGGCGTCGGTGGGCGCGGTCTCGCCGCCGCCGTCCACGGCGCCGTCGTCGGTACCGCTTCCGCCGCAGGCCGCCAGGACCGCGGATCCCAGCCCGAACATGGCGGTCGAGCGCAGCAGTCGGCGGCGGCTCAGATCGTCGGAGGTGGGGCGAAGCGACTCGGACATCGGTGGGCCTCTGGGGGAGGGTTGGTGGACGGCGAGGGTAACGACGCCCCAACCGTGGCAGCCTTCGCGCCATGCCCACCCTCCGCCCCGGCGCGCACCGTCGTCTCCTCTCCCTGGCACTGCTGTGTGCCCTGGCCCTTGGCGCGTGCGACCTGGGCAAGGACCAGGTCATCGAGCCCGCGATCGACGCTGTCCGGGTCGGGGCGTGGCCACAGGCCGAGCCCCGCCTGCTCTCGGAGACCCTGGCCGCTCTCCTTCGCGCCGACGGCCTGACCGCAGTGGTCGTGGAGTTCGCCGACGCGGCCGACGCCCGACGTGCCCTGGAACTGGAGGACGTCGACGTCCTGCCGGGTTACACCGGAGCCACGTGGTTGGAGGTGCTGGAGCGGGCGGACCCACCAGGCAGTCCGGCAACGTCGTTTGCACGCGTACGCGAGTTCGACGAGCGCCGCGGGATCGTCTGGCTCAATCCTCGCTTCGAAGAAGGCACGGCGGACACGCCGCCGGCCAACGCGACCTTCGCCTTCTTCGTCTCCGGACCGCCAGCCGTCGATGCCTCGCTGCAGACCGTGTCGGGTCTCGCGACGAGGCTGGCCGAGGACCCGACGGCCCGGCTCTGCATGGACGACGAGTTCGTGCGGCGCCAGGATGGCCGCCAGGCGCTGTTCCGCGCCTACGGCATCTCGACCCAGCGCCAGGACGTCGCCGCCTCGCCAGAAGAAGCCGTTCGTGCTGTGAAGGCAGGGGAGTGTCTCGCCGGGCTGGCAACCGCAACCGACGGTGCGGCGTGGGTCGCAGGCTTGCGACCACTGCGTGACGACCTGTTGGTCTTTCCCGCCTTCGTGGTGGCGCCGGCGCTGACTGCGCCGGCCGATGAACGGGAAGGGGTCGCGGGTGCGCTGGCGCCCTTCACTGCGCAGCTGACCAGCGAACTGCTGGCTCGTCACAACGCTGCCGTGCTGGCCGGGGTGACGCTCGAACGTGCCGGGGCCGACCTTGCTGACGTCCTGCGGACGCGGGCCGGCCGCGATGAGGTGCCTACCCTCCCGGAAGGCTGACGGGTCGCTGACGATCCCAGCCTCGACGGCGCGCTCGCCGCGCCACGACCTAGGGGTTCCTTGCATGCGTTTCCACCCGGTCCTGTCCGTGATCTCGGTTGCAGCGCTGCCGCTGGCCCTGCTGGGTGCAGCGCCGGCCTCCGTGGCCACGTCCGCGGCGCCGGCCGCTGTGGAACGATTCGTGGCCACGGGTCCGACCCTGATGTCCGGGACTGGCTTGCCCGGCGCCATCGACTCCGCCTTCGCCGAGAGCGACCCCAGCGGCCTGACGGTCCAGCACTCGTTCGGATCCGCCACGGGCTGGGTCAAGCCGGGTGACGAGTTCGCCCTGCGGACCTTCCTGGCCAATGACGGCGACGCGCCACTGACTGGTGTGACCGTCGTCGTGCGTCCCGCCCCCAGCATGCGGTTCACCAGTGCGACGCCCATCAACGACACCGGCATCGCCGTGGTGAACGCCGACGGCACCGTCACCTGGAACGTCGGGACGTTGGATCCCAACGGGATCGTCGAGACCCTCGTCACCCGCGCCGAGGCCGCTACCACCGCGCAGGACGCAAAGGTCGTGTGGAAGGACCTGTCCTCGATCGCCGAGGTCACCACCGACACCGCATCGATCACGACGGCCAGCCATGGCCCGAAGGTCATCCCGCCCGCAGGCGGCTTCGAGACCGCGCGGTACGGCGACAAGCCCTACCCGGTCGTCACCTCGGCCTACCGGGACCGCGCCCCGCAGCCGAAGAACAAGACCACCGAGCTCGACCGCATCCTCAACGGCACAGACTTCGAGGGCTCGTCGTTCAACCTCTTCCAGGAGATGTCGTACGGCCAGCTCTACCCGGAGGGTCGGGTGCCGTCTGCCGGCATCGACAGCGCGTCCTGGGAAGGCGTCGAGGTGTCCCGCTTCACGACGCCCGTCGCCGGCGGCCCCTGCCGCGGTTCGACGCTTGCCGTGACGCCCCAGGTCGTGGAGGCCGGGCTGGCCGGCGACCGCATCGTCGACGGCTGGTATCAGCTCCCCGGTGACACCGAGTACTACGGCGGCGACGACCCGGTGTTCCCGTACGGCCTCATCGCCGGAGCCCCGCAGCCGGCCTCCAAGGACACCGCATGCGGCCCGTCGGCCAAGGCGGTCTACGACTCCGCCCTCATCGCCGACCCGGAGATCGACTACAACGACTTCGACTCCAACCGTGACGGCCTGGTCGACTTCTTCATGCTGATCTTCGTCGGCTGCGGTGGCAACGGCGAGTCCCAGCTCGGGCCCCTCTTCTGCTCCGAGGACGCCTCGACGGGCAACCAGCCGAGCCCCTACGACAACATCTGGCCGCACTCCTCGTCGTTG
>CBDTZE010000107.1:0-6790 GCA_965364815.1 uncultured Nitriliruptoria bacterium
CGAAGGCGCCGCCGCGAACCTGTTCGCCGTGGTGCACGGCGTCCTGGTCACGCCCGCCGTCGACGGGGCGATCCTGCCGGGAGTGACCCGGCAGGTCGTCCTCGAGGTCGCGCAGGAGCTCGGCATCGTGGTTGCCGAACGGCCCCTGCACGTCAAGGACCTCGCCCGCTGCACGGAGGCGTTCCTCACGGCCACGACGCGCGAGGTCACGCCGCTGGTCGAGGTCGAGGGCAAGGCACTGGGCCACGGCGCCCCGGGCCCGGTCACACGACGCATCCAGGAAGGGTTCCGCCAACTCGTGACTCGCGAGGCCGGGTGACGCCGGGCACTACGCTCTGCAGACCCTCCCACTGACGTTCTCGAGCCGCTGATGGTCCGTCCGCCCGACACCGCCCTGCGCTGGCATCGCACCACGCTGGACGGCAAGGTCGCGTTCTACGGCGAGGCCGGGGCGGGCGACCCGGTCGTCTTCCTGCACGGCTGGGGCCTGCAGGCCAAGACCTACGCCCGGACGCTGCCGCAACTGGCTCGTGCCGGCGCCCGCGTCATCGCACCGGCGTTGCCCGGCTTCGGTCGCAGCGAGGCCCTCGACGGTCCGCTGACCTGGGAACGCCTGGCGCGCTGGGTCGACCAACTGATGGACCACCTCGGGATCGACCAGCCGGCCTTCTTCGTCGGGCACTCGATGGGCGGCGGCGTCGCAACGGCGACCGCCCACCACCACCCCGAACGCGTCCGCGGCCTGGTCCTGGTCAACGCCGTCGGAGGTTCGGTCTGGCAGCACCAGGAGGGCAACGACGACACGCTCCTGGGCGATCGACCGATCTGGAACTGGGGCCTGCACGGCATGTCCGAATGGCGTCGCCGCAACTACCGCCGGATGCTCCCCGTCGTCGCCCGCGACTTCGTGGAGAACGCGGTCCGCAACCCGTCCTCGCTGCGCCGTGCCGCCAACCTCGCTCGGTCTGCCGACCTCCGCGAGGAACTCGCTGGCATTCGTGACCGCGGCGTCCCGGTGACGATCCTCTGGGGAGACCAGGACACGGTCATCCCGGAGTCGACGTTCGTGGCCTTGTGCGACGCCGCTGGGGCCACGGGCGACATCATCGACGCCGGCGGCCACTCGTGGCTCCTCGCCGACCCTGAAGGCTTCGGGGAGATCCTGACCAACTCGTTGACCGTGCACGCCATGCTGACCAAGCGACACGCCTCATGACCGACGGCTTCACCAGCCGGCCCACGTCCGCCGCCGTCTCGCCCGACGGCGTGGTCGAGGTGGACGTCGCCATCATCGGGGCCGGCGTGGCCGGCCTCTTCGCGGCCCAGAACCTGCCGCCCGGCACGACCATCTGCGTGATCGACAAGGGATCGCCACGTCGTTCCGGGTCCTCCCCCTGGGCACAGGGCGGGATGGCCGTGGCGGTGGGCGACGACGACTCCCCCGCGCTGCACGCGGCCGACACGCACGTCGCGGGCGACGGACTGTGCGATGAGGTCGCCGTCCGCGTGATGTGCGACGAGGTTCCGGCACGCCTGGCGCAGTTGATCGATCTCGGGGCGGTCTTCGATCCCCAGGACCCGGAGCGGCCGGCGACGATCGACAACCTGCACGTCGCCCGCGAGGGTGCCCAGACCGCGGCCCGGTCGGTGCACCGCGCCGACGCGACCGGCGCCGAGATGGTTCGGGCCCTGCGCGCTGCCGTGGCCCCACGCGTCCAGCGACTGCAGGGAACGGCCATCCGGCTGGGCAAGACGGTGTCGGGAAGGGTCGGCGGCGTCTGGGTGCTGGGCGAGGACGAGCAATTGGTCGAGGTCCGCGCGGGCGCCGTCCTGCTGGCCACCGGCGGCTGTGGCGGCCTCTTTGCGGCGACCACGAACCAGGACCGCGCCACCGGTGACGGCATCGCACTTGCCTGGGATGCCGGGGCAGCCGTGCGCGACATGGCGTTCGTCCAGTTCCACCCGACCGGGCTCGCCGGGGAGGGCTCCTGGCGCTTCCTGCTGACCGAGGCCCTGCGCGGAGCCGGCGCCACCCTCCACGACGCCGACGGCCACCGCTTCATGGTCGACGTCCACCCGGATGCCGAACTGGCTCCACGCCACGTGGTCGCTCGCGCCATTCTCGAGCAGGAGGGCGGCCGGGCCTGGTTGGACGCCACCCACCTGGGCGAGGCCGCCCTGCGCCACGAGTTCCCGACCGTCCTCGACGGCGCCCGAGAACTCGGCTACGACCTCGTCACCCAACGCGCCCCGGTCACGCCCGCCGCGCACTACATGGTCGGAGGCGTCCGCACCGACGTCGACGGCCGCACGTCCGTCCCCGGCCTCTGGGCCGCCGGTGAGGTGTCGTCCACTGGCCTGCACGGCGCCAACCGGATGGCCGGCAACTCCCTGGCCGAGGCCCTGGTGTTCGGGGCGCGGGCCGCTGCCGACATCGGCCGATCCGGCGCGCCGCGCACGCCGCTGGTCGACCGCCCCGTCCTCGCTGCCCGGTCTCACGACCTCGCCGACCTCGACGCGTTGCGCCGCGAACTGCGCGAACAGAACTGGGCCGGCATCGGACCGATTCGCGAAGGAACGCGAATCACGGCCGTGCAGGGGTGGCTGGCAGACGCCGCCGCGCGACTGGGCCATGCCGACCTCGACCCGGAGGCCACCGAACTGCGCGCGGCCGTGCTGGTGTCCCGGATCATCGCGGCGCAGGCGCTCGGCCGCGAGGAGACCCGCGGCGGCCACGTCCGCCTCGACCATCCCGACAAGGACCCGGCCCTGGCCGGCGTGCATCACGAGGCGGTCCGCCTCCCCGCCTGAGACGACCGTCAGGCGTCGTCGTCCTCGAGGCCCAGGTCCACCATGCGTCGGCGATGGGCCGCAAGGATGTCCACGGCCAGCCGCCGGACGGCGGCCTCCGGGTCCTGCTCCTTGGAGAGCAGCACGGACAACGCGTCCGTCTCCATGATGACCCGTTGGAACGAGGTCAGCATGCGCCCCGCGAGATCCGCCACCTTGTGACCGATCTCGTCGCGGTGGCCGGGGTCGGCGTCGAGATGGTGGCGCAACTGGCTGGTGGCCCAGGTCTCGAAGTCGTCGCGACGTGTCAGCGCCTCACGCAGGACGCGCTCGGTCTCGCTGTCGCCGACGTGCGGCGCGATGGCGGCCACGAAGTCGCTGGACAGCGGCAGGCCGATCGCGAACAGGGTCGTCAGGCTCGGCCAGTCCCCCAGGTCCGCACCCTCGAAGAACTCGTCGAAGGCGCCGCGCTGGCGATCGATGACCGCATCGCCGAGATCCGTCAGGTCCGCGAGGCGGGACCGCAGCATCCGGTACGACCCGAGCTCCTGCTCGGCGAAGTCCGTCAGGTCGTCGGCGAGGCGCGCCGTCGGGGCCTGCACGGTCGCACGGGAGCACACGGCGAAGGCGCGCAACTGCCCGTACGTCAGGGCACCGAGCACTTGGGTCAGCGCGAGTTGGCGTGACACGCCGATCCGCTCAGTTGGACGGACGACGTGGACGCCAGCCGAGGCGCTCGGAGATCTCACGCGCAGCACGCAGCACGCGCAGGGCGACCTGCTCGGGCTCCGGGAGACGGGCGGACGGGGCGACGATGCCGACGGCAGCGACGGCCTTGCCCGTGTGGTCGAAGACCGGGGCAGCGACGCCGGACGCGCCGGCCTCGAGCTCGTCACGGGTGTAGGCCACGCCGCGCTGGCGGACCGGCTGCAGCTCCGGGTCGCGGGCACCGTCGGGCAGGAAGGCCAGCAGCGCCTTGCCGTGCGCCGAGGTCCCCAGCGGGTGGCGGAAACCGATGCGGTAGTTGACCTGCACGAAGCGGTCGGGCGGCTCGATGACCTCGACGACCACCAGGTCGTCGCGGTCGCGCACGGCGAGGCATGCGGTCTCCCCGACCTCTTCCATCAGGGCACGCAGCGGCGGACCGGCGAGGCGACGGACCTCGAGCCCAGCCGCGGCGCGGACGCCGAGCTCAAGCATGGCGAGGCCGAGGCGGTACTTGCGGGTCTCGTTGTCACGCGTGACGAAGCCCTCAGCCGTGAGGGTGTCGAGCAGGCGGTAGAGCACGGCCCGGTCAAGGCCCGTGGCCTCGGCAAGGCCCGAGACGGTCGCACCGTCGTTGTTCTCTCCGAGGGCGGTGAGAAGAGCAAGTCCGCGCGACAGGGTGCGTGACCCTGTCGACCGACGGCTCTTCTTCTCCGCGCCAGTGTCCTCCGACTCCGCCACGTGATGTCTCCTTGCAGGGGGGATGCCCGGGCGACGACGCGAGGGGATGGGCTCGTCGAAGCGCGTTTGGGAGGGAGTGCCGTGCGCACACCTGAGCGCGCAGTGTGCTGCGCGCCCTTCGCACGGTCAAGCGGTTTGCCACTCGATGGCACGAGCGGCCCGGGTCATGTCGCCTTCGAGGACCGCACGCGAGCGTGCACGAGGTGTGCCGCTGGCCGCACGTTCGACACGAGGACCGACTCCCGCAGGCCCGTTCGCGGCAGGATGATGCCGTTCTGGGTGGTTTCCACCACCGACCAGACGCGCGCGGAACCCCTGGGCAGGGAGAGCCCGGGGGCCGTTGGGGCACCTCCACCACGCCTTCCTCAACCTGTGCGCTTGTCGCGCGCGAGAGGGCGGCAGGTGGTCGAATGTCTCCTCCCGGACACGGGAGCGCTCGGCTGACCGACGCAGCGAGGGGGCGCGAGCCCCGGGAGAGGGAGCACGGGTGCCAAGCATCAAGGATGGCGTGGCGCAGTTGGGCGGGGTCGCATCGATGGGAATCGACGGCACGCTCGCCGTGCGCAAGGGCTTTCCCTTTGGCGAGTTCATCCAGCAGTGCTGGTTCATCTCCAAGGTGACGGTCGTCCCCGTCATCCTCACCTCGATCCCGTTCGGCGTCATCATCGCGCTCCACGCGGGCTCGATCGCCAAGCAGATCGGCGCCGAGTCGCACATCGGTGCGCTGATGGTGCTCGCGGTCGTGCGCGAGTCCGCGCCGGTCACCACCGCGCTGCTCATCTCCGGCGCCGGCGGCTCGGCCATGACGGCCGACCTCGGTTCGCGGCGCATCCGTTCCGAACTCGACGCCATGGAGGTGATGGGGGTCGATCCGATCCACCGTCTCGTCCTGCCTCGACTCGCCGCGGCCACGCTCGTGGCCATCCTGCTCAACGGCATGGTGTCGGCTGCCGGCATCATCGGTGGCTGGGTCATGGCTGTCCCGATCCAGAACGGCACGACGGGCGCCTACTTCGCCTCGTTCACGGAGTTGGCGCAGCTCTGGGACTTCGGCCAGGCACTGATCAAGGCCGCCATCTTCGGGTTCCTGGCCGCCGCCATCAGCTGCCACTACGGCTACAACGTCAAGGGTGGTCCCAAGTCCGTCGGCGACGCGGTCAACCGCGCCGTCGTGCTGACCTTCATCATCCTGTTCTTCGTGAACTTCATCATCACGGCCCTGTACTTCAACCTCGTTCCCGCGAAGCTCTAGGAGCCACCGTGTCCGCTCAAGCGGCCGGGAGCCCCCGGCCAGTCGACAAGGTCCTCGCGACCGCCACGCGACCGCTGTCCATCTTCGAGGAGTTCGCCGCGCAGATGCGCTTCTGGGGCGAGGCCGTGGCCGGCATGCCCTACAGCCTCAAGTGGTGGCGCTCGGTGATCCTGCCGCAGATGTCCGACGTCGTCATCGGTGCGGGCTCCTGGATCCTCGGCGGCGGCATGCTGTTCGTCATCGGGGCGCTGGCGTTCTTCACGGGCACCCAGGTCGGGCTCGAGGGCGTCGCCGGCCTCGAAGCCATCGGGGCCCAGGCGTACGTCGGCCTCATCTCGTCCTTCGCGAACGTCCGGGAGATCACGCCGTTGATCGCCGGGATCGCGATGGCCGCCAAGATCGGCGCCGGTTACACCGCTGAACTCGGAGCCATGCGCATCTCCGAGGAGATCGACGCAGCCGAGGTCATCGGCATCCGCCCGATCCCCTACCTGGTCTCCACACGGATCTGGGCGGCCCTGATCCCGGCGATCCCGATGTATCTGCTGAGTCTCTTCAGCGCGTTCCTGGCCACCCGGCTCATCGTCACCGGGTTCTTCACCGTCTCCCCCGGTGCCTACGACTCCCGCCTTGCGCTCTTCCTGCCCTTCATCGACGTCGTCTACAGCGTGCTCAAGGCGGTCATCTTCGTGATCGTCGTCGTGCTGATCCACACCTACTACGGCTTCTACGCCAAGGGCGGACCTGCAGGGGTGGGCACGGCCGTCGGTCGAGCCATCCGGGCCTCCATCACCGTCGTCGTGGTGCTGAACATGCTGCTCTCGCTGATCCTCTGGGGCGGCGAAGACACCATCAAGATCGCGGGATGAACTGATGCTGCAGACCGCCGTCGGCCGACGCATCGTCGGCCTCACCTCTGCCCTGTTGCTGGTGGCACTCACCCTGCTGGCCTTCAAGGGCGCCACGGCGCCCGCGAACGGCTCGTACGAGATCGAGGCCGTCCTCGGTCGCGCCGGAGCCGGGCTCGGCCCGGGGTCAGACGTCAAGGTCCGTGGCGCCGCCGTCGGTGAGGTCACCGCCCTGCGCTATGTCGAGGGCCGCGCCATCGCGACCATGCTGATGGATCCCGAGCCGCGCCTGCCCGCCGACGTCGAGGTCGTCGTGACGGCCAAGACGCTGCTGGGTGAGAAGCAGATCGAGATCTTCTTCGACGATGCCGCCTTCGGGCAGGAGCCCTACCTGGAAGCCGGGTCGCAGGTCGCCGCCTCACGCGAACCCACGGAGTTCCAGGAGGTCCTCGAC
>CBDTZE010000108.1:0-6770 GCA_965364815.1 uncultured Nitriliruptoria bacterium
TCGCCGTCGCGCGGCGGCCGTGCTCCAGGGCGCAGAGTCCGCCGTGTGGCTGGCGGCCGCCGGAATCGTCTTCTCCGACATGACGCCCATGCGTGCCGCCGGGTTCGTCATCGGCGTCATGCTCGGCACGGTCGTCGGCATGAACGTGGTGCGCAAACTGCAGTTGGGCATGGTCACCGTGCGGATCTACGCATCCGTTGGCCCGCAGGTCGCCTCCGCCGAGCCGGGAGGACCCGACGACACGGCCGTGCTGGGACGCCCACGCATGGTCCAGCACGCCCTGCACGAGGCCGGGTTCCGCGCCACGACGTTCCGGGGCGAGGGACGCGACGGCGAGGTGGAGATGATCCTCGCAACCGTCCGTCGCAAGGACGCGGAGCAGGTCATGGAGTTGGCGCGACAGATCGCCCCCGAAGCCTTCGTCAGCGTCGACAACGATCTCTACCCGGCCAACTCCGCCGACCCATCGGGCCCGCGAGCCTGACTCAGGCCTCGGCTTCCGGCTGCGCCGGTCGACGCAGGCGCTCAACCCAGCGCGTCGTCGTACGGAGCGCGACCGGCAGGTGGGCCGTCTGGTTCCACGAGGACAGGCGGCGGCCGAACCGTTCGTCGTCGAGGACCTCGGTCATCGAGCAGTTCGCCACCGAGCCCAGCGACTCCGCATGGAGGTCGACCAGGGCGCGCACGCCGAACCAGATGGGCCCACCATGCGTCACACAGATCACGGTCCGGCCGTCCTCGACCTCGAACAACAGCTGTTCGCAGACATCGACGACCCGGCGCGTGAAGGCACCGCGTTCCTCGCCGCCGACCTCGTGGACGACGTCCTCGCCCTCGGACCAGCGTTTCCACCGTTCCGGATCGCCGGTCTCCAGGTCGGATCCTCGCTGACCGGACCAGGCGCCGAAGTCCAGCTCGCGGAGGCCCGGTTCGACGAGGGCCTCGACGCCCAGGAGTGCCTCCAGCGGCGCCATCGTCTCACGCGTGCGCTCGAGATCACTGACGGCCAGCAGGGCCCCCGGGTGGGTCTCGGCGAGCCAGGCCGCCGTGTGGCTTGCCTGTTCATGCCCGCGCCGAGAAAGGCCCGCGCCCAACTGCCCCTGGATCCGTCCCTCGACGTTCCAGCCGGATTCGCCATGGCGAACCAGGATCAGACGCTTCATGCCTCGTCCTCCAGCGCCTCCCGCGTCGCCGGCAGGATCTGTGCGCCCGTCTTCAGGTCGCGACGGGGCACGTCGGCCCACAGTCGCTCGAGGGCGTAGATGCCGCGCTGCTCGCGCGTGAAGACGTGGCAGACGATGTCGCCGTAGTCCAGCAGCATCCACCCGGACTCCGGGATGCCTTCGCGGCGCAGCGCCTTGCGGCCGTGCTCCTTGAGCAGGCGCTCCTCGATGCGAGCCACGACGGCCTTGAGCTGGCGGTCAGATCCGGTGGAGGCCAGCACGAAGATGTCGACGATCCCGAGGATGTCGCCGACCTCCAGGATCGTGAGCTCGTCGGCCTTGATGTCATCGGCGGCGTCAGCGGCCGTCATGGCCAGCTTGACCGACTCGTCGGAGACGGGCACGGGGATTCCTTGCGAGGTGGGTGGCCTCGAAGGTTACGACGGCGGGTAGTCGCGTCCGACGACGATCGTGACGTCCACCACGGACTGCGGTGTTCGACTGATCTCCACCACGCCGACGCCCAGCAGCTCGCGGATCTGGTTGGCGATCTCGATCTGCTCCGGGCTGTCGTCGTAGATGACGATGCGGGTCTTCTCGTGGTCGAAGTCGTCGGCATTGCCGGTGAGCACGACGCGGAAGCCCTCGGGAACCAGTTGCTCGGCGACCGACTGCCCGATGCCCGGAAGGCCGTTGCCGTTGAGCACCTGCAGCGAACGGCCTTCGCGGGTGCCCGACGGGATCGACGCCGCGAAACGGTCGTTGACCAACGCTTCGAGGCGCAGCTCGTCGGGGCGGTAGCCGTCCTCGCCCGCAGCACCGATGGGCCGGACCGGCAGGACGCGGACGTCCAACCGTTCCTGTGTGGAGGCGTTCGCCAGGAAGGTCAGCAGCGCCGACAGTTCGGGGCGCGCCATCTCCGTGTCGATCATCGGCACGCCGTCGCCGACGACGGAGGACAGGACGTTGGGATCGGCGGCCATCGCCTTGAGGTGTGCCAGCAGGACCTGCTGGATGCGAGGGAGTCGGTCGAGTTCGCGTTCGCCGTCGACCTCGAAGGCCAGCAGTTCAGCGGACTGTTCCGGGGTGACCTGCTGGCGTCCGGCCAAGAACCGAACGTCGCCCGTCCCGTCCTCGTTCCGTGACACCAACCGCTCGGGGATGTCCAACTCGACGATCCCGACGCGGCTGAACAGGCCGGCCCAGTCGCGGTAGGTCATGTCCGCGACACCGTCGACGTGGATGCCCAACAGGTTGTCGACCGTGGCGGCGACGAGTGCAGGACCACCGAACCGCAGCGCGTCGGCCAGCGGCAGCACGCCATGGCCCGGCACGTCGGTGACCGTCGAGGTCGGGATCAGCAGGATCGTCGACGCGTCCGTGCGGCGGTCGTGGGCGAGGATGACGATGCTGTCGGCGACCCGTGGGTCCGCGTCCTCGGAGGCCGTGACCAACAGCAGGGCCGGCTGGGCGTCGACGCCGTCGGGCAGCGAGTCGTCGATGACGGCCTGGCCGTCAGGTGCCGCATCGTCGTTGCTGGTCGCCAGGCGGATGCCGACCCCGGCGCCTGCGGCAACGACCACGAAGGCCGCGATCCCGGCGATCTTGGCCGTCGTCGACCGTCGCGCCCGCTTGGTCTGTTGCTTCTCGATCAGGCGGCGCTCGGTCCTGCTGCTCTCGTGACTCTCGCCCGAGACCTCGGAGGCCGACGGCTCGACGTCGATGGCCTGGACCGGCGCACGTGCCGCACGCTTGGCGGCCTTCTTGGCGGCGGCCTCGCGCGCTGAACGATCCCGCTTGCGGCGGTCGCGGGCCTGCGCCTTCAGTTCCCGTTCGCGGCGTCGGCGACGCCGCCGCCCCCGCCAACTGCGGTCGGAGCGGCGGTCTCGATCTTCGCCCCGTGCCCCGCGGGCCTGCTCGTCAGCCATGTCCGGCACGGTACAGCCCGAGCTCTTCGATTCTGCGGTGGGCTGACGGTGGAACGAGGAAGCGCGTGGCCTGACCGGTCGCGTAACGGCGACGCAGATCCGTGGAGGACACCTCGATCGCTGGCACGTCGAGGCGAACCAGCCGCTGGGCGACGCTGGGGTCCACGCGCAGGGGGCTGCCGGGTCGTGCGACCACGACCACGGTCGCGAGGTCCAGCACCTCGGCGTGACGCTCCCAGCGATGCAGGTTGTTGGCGGCATCGGCGCCCACGCAGAACTCGAAGGCCGTGTCCGGCTCCTCCGCAAGCAGGTCGGCCAGCGTGTCCGCCGTGTAGGTGGCGCCGGGGCGCCGGGTCTCGCGGTCGTCGACCTCGATGCCGTCGAGGCCGTCGACGGCCAGGCGCGCCAAACCCACCCGGGTGGACGCATCGGTGACCTCGCGGTCCTTCATCCACGGGTCGCCGGCGACCAGCAACCGGACCTCGTCCAGGCCACGGCCGACAAGCAGGTGCTCCGCCACGACGAGGTGGCCGATGTGCACCGGATCGAACGTGCCACCAAGCAGCCCGATGCGCCGACTCACGCGATGCGCTCCACGAACTTCGTGAGCTGCTTGAGGTTGCGGACCTCGACCATGTCGTCGCAGTACCTGGCGTAGGTGTGCACGATCGAGTCGCCGGTCCCCCAGTACTGCATGGGCTCGGGATTGAGCCAGTAGACGTGGCGGGCCCGCTTCTGCAGATCCTGGAGCACCCAGGCGTTGGCCTGCCGGTAGTTGTTCCGGGCGTCGCCCAGGACCAGCACCGTCGAACGAGGCGAGACGTCCTGCGCGTGGTTCTCGTGAAAGCGCTTGAGGCTGTGGCCGTAGTCGGAGTGGCCGTCGAACCACACCAGGTCGGCCTCGGCCATCATCCGCTTCAGCGCCTCGGTGAAGTCCCCCTCCTCGAACAGGCGCGTGACCTCGTCGAGCGTGTCGATGAACGCGTACGAACGGACCTTGGAGAACTGCTCCTGCAGGGTGTGCACCAGCATCAGTGTGAAGCGGGCGAACGACGCCACCGAACCGGACACGTCACAGATGACGAAGAGCTCTGGCTTGTGCGGCTTGCGTGACTTGAAGGCGGGCTCGAACGGCACGCCGCCGGTGTTCAGCGACCGGCGGACGGTCTTGCGGACGTCGAGGCGACCGTCGCGGCCATGCTTGCGCTTGACCGACACTCGCGTCGCAAGCTTGCGAGCCAGCGGTCGGATCTGCGAACGGACCTCCGACTGTTCCTGGGGCGTGAGCCGGAAGAAGTCGACCTCGTCCAGCGGCGAGCGGGTCATGCGGTTGGCGACCTGCTCGACACCGCGGGCCTCGGCGGCGCGGCGGCGGATCTCTGCCTCGACCTCCTCGCGGAAGTTCTTCAGGCGCTCTTCGAACTCGTCGCGCCAGAGGCGCTGCTCGAGGCCGTTCGGTTCCTCACCGCCCGCGTCGTCCTGCTTGCGCCGCAGCATGTCACGCAGGATCGACGGGAGATCCACGGCGCGGAAGACGCGGTACTGGAAGTACGACACACCACCGTCGCGGCCCTCAACGCGGCCGAACTGGTCGACGGCATCGCGCGCCATCTGGCGGATGGACGACTCGTCGCCCTCCATCAGTTCGTCGATGAGGTCGCGCAGGAAGTCGTCGGGGTCGCCCGGCTCCCCTTCGCCGGGAGCCGGAGCGGACGGGTCATCCGGGTCGAACGCCGCCTTGCCGGGATGGGCCGGGAAGTAGACCTCGAACAGGTCGTCGAAGGAGCGCCGATGGGTGCGCTGCTTGACCGTCAGCGCGGCAAGGGCCTCACGGAACTGTTCGCGGTCCAAGAGGTCGAGGTGGCGGATGACCTCAACCGACTCGATCGACTCGCTCAGCGCGGTGTTGACACCGGAGCGTCGCAGCGCCCCGGTGAAGTCCATGACGCGCTGGAGGAACCCGTTGAGTTCGGGCGGGCCCTCGGCCAGGACGGCCTGCAGTCGATCGCTCACGTCAGTCGCTTCGCCGGCGTGCCCACGAGGCTACGGCGTGGGCCGGCGTGCGCCGGCGTCGGTCAGGACGGCGGCCCGAACCCGGGCTCGACGGGGACGTACCCCTCCGCGATCGCCTCCAGCCGTTCGAGCTCGCGACGCTGTTCCTCGCTGGCCGCCGCCGGGGTGCCCTTGGCGTCGGTCGCGGCGTCCCACCAGTCACGGTCGACGTGCCCAAAGCGCTGCCCCAGGGCCGAGAGCACGGCTTCGTGACAGCCATCGACGTCGGCCACCGTCCAGAGGGTGGCGCTGGTGGAGACCGACTTGCCGGCGCGGTCGCACCCGCCCACGCCGAAGGACCGCGGCCAGCCCGGCGCGACGACGAAGTGGTCCAACAGCGTGCGCGCCATCCCACCCGTGCTGACCTCACCCGACTCGATCGGCGACACCCCGGACACGCGGTCCCAGTCGACCTCATGCGTGCCGAGCAGGTCCCGCATCACGAGGTGATCGCCGGCGTCGACCAGCAGCACCCGGCAGCGAACGGCCCACTGGCCCAGCCAGGCGATCCCCGCGAGGGTCCCGACGCCGTACAGGAGCTGCTTGCCACCCCCCGTTCCCTCGTCGTACTCCACGAGGTTGATCGAGGCGAAGACCGCCAGGCCGCCGACCACAGCGAGGAGCCGCAGCCAGAACCGCCAGCCGCCCCGCTTCGCGAGGATCACCGACTCCCCGTGCTGGCTCACCATGGCCACGACACCTTGCTGATCATGTGTCCGCCCCATCCCAGTGCCCCCTTGCCCATGTCGTGCACCTTGCCGCCGACCTTGTCTCCCGCCCAGGCCCCCGCTGCCCCGCAGACAACGGCGCCAGGGCCCAACGGTGCGCAGGCCGCCGCACCCAGCGTCGCGCCTGCGCCGGCAAAGTAGCCCTCGACGATGACGCGTGAGCCTCCATCGAGACCGGCGACCGTCGCCGCCAGGAGACGATCCGCTCCCTCGTGCTGGTTCCAGGCAGAGACCATGTCCCCGCCGACAGCGACGCGATCAAGGAACTTGTCGATCGGTTCGAACCTGCCCAGGCCACGCGCGAAGCGGCTGCCGGAGACGGGAAGTTGCCAGTCGGAGATCTGCGCGTTCTTTCGCAGTCGCCGGAGGTCGTGGTCGATGACGAAGTGGCTGTCGAACCGTCCGCCGTTGGGTCGCTCGTCGAAGAGGCCCTCCTTGAGCCCATCCGCGATGGCCGGCAACGCCGTCACCGGGTGGAGCAGCGCACGGTCGAAGCCGGAGTCCTCATGGACCAGGACGCCGCTGGACGTGGCCTCGAGCCCGTCCGACGGGAGTCGGACGATCAGGCCGCCGAGGTCGACGAACTGATCCTGCGGCAGCGCCAGGCCCTGGACCCAGAGGGCGCTGAGCCGGTCGGCGTCGACCGTGAGCAACTGGTGCATCGTGACGACCAGGAGGCCGGACGACGTCTGGATCTGGACCGGACGGTCGGGTGCGTAGGTCAGCAGGCCGCCGGAGGCCACGGCGACGTCGGCGAGGGCCTGGTGGATCCCGTCCCACTTGTGGTTGACCGCCCCGTCCCAGAACTCACGCCAGGAGTCGGTGGGGTCGAGGTCCCGGGCGCGGTCGATGCGGTCGACCAGCCCGGCAAGACCCTCGGTGCCCAGCATGCTGGCGAA
>CBDTZE010000109.1:0-6744 GCA_965364815.1 uncultured Nitriliruptoria bacterium
TCACCTCGCTGCAGGCCGTCTACGTGCCTGCCGACGACATCACCGACCCCGCGCCCCACACGACGTTCGCTCACCTCGATGCACAGACCGTGCTCTCCCGTGAGATCGCGTCGCTGGGCATCTACCCGGCCGTCGACCCGCTGGACTCCACGTCCCGCATCCTCGACCCGCAGATCGTCGGCGCCGAGCACTACAACACGGCGACCTCCGTCCAGCAGATCCTCCAGCGCTACAAGGACCTGCAGGACATCATCGCCATCCTCGGTATCGACGAGTTGTCCGAAGAGGACAAGGTCACCGTGTCGCGTGCTCGCAAGGCCCGTCAGTTCTTCTCGCAGAACTTCAACGTGGCCGAGCAGTTCACCGGCAACCCGGGTGTCTACGTCCCGATCAAGGACACCATCGAGGCGTTCTCCGCCCTCGTGCGTGGTGACCTCGATGACCTTCCCGAGCAGGCGTTCTCCTACGCCGGTGGCCTCGACTCCGTGATGGAGAAGGCAGCGAAGCTGCGGGCCTGAGCCCACAGCTTCCACCAGCTCCACGCAACTGACCACCCGAAGGATCCGACATGGCGACGTTCCAGGTCGAGGTCGTCTCCGCCGAGAAGAAGCTCTTCTCCGGTGAGGCCTCCGAGGTCTTCGCGCGCTCGCTCGATGGTGAGATCGGCATTCTGCCCGGTCACCAGCCCTGCCTGCTCGCGTTGGACATCAGCCCCGTCAAGATCAAGCTGGCCGATGGCTCGGAGCAGCGGATCGCCGTGCACAACGGCTTCCTGTACTACAAGCCGGGCGACAAGCTCGTGATCCTGGCCGACCTCGCCGAGCTCCCTGAGGAGATCGACGTTCGTCGCGCGGAGCGCCGCATGGCGGAGGCCAAGGACCACCTGGCCAAGGGCGAGGACGCCGCACTGGCTGCCTCCCTGCGCAAGCAGGAAGTCCGCGTCTCCGTCGCCAGCTGACACCAGCCAAAGACACTGCCGATGCCGCCCCTGTGGGCGGCATCGGCTGTTTTGGCGGTGACGGTCAGACGCCTTCGAGATCAGGTTCCGGGGCGGGGTGCTCCGCCTTGGTCTCGGCGCGGTCCTGCTCGCGGCGCAGTTGGTCGACGCCCGCCTGGACGGTGCGCAACGGGGTGACCAGCAGGACGCCGCCGATGATGTTGCCCAGGATGATC
This sequence comes from uncultured Nitriliruptoria bacterium, assembly GCA_965364815.1. Taxonomy (GTDB): domain Bacteria; phylum Actinomycetota; class Nitriliruptoria; order Nitriliruptorales; family Nitriliruptoraceae; genus CBDTZE01. The sequence continues at coordinate 1,174 of CBDTZE010000109.1, forward strand.
CACGAGGTGATCCCGACCCAGTCCAGGACGCCGAACGGCGCACCGACAAGCAGGGCGCCGAGCATCTCGATGGAGCCGACCACCGAGTGGTTCACGGGCCCCAGGATCAGCAGGGCACCCAGCAGCCAGGCCGCGATCAGTTTCGGGCCGACCTCGCGCACGGAACCCTGGACCCACGTCATCAGGGTGATGATCACGCCGCCGAGGACTGCCAACGCCAGCGAGCGCAGGCCGATGCCCTGTTCGGGATAGAAGACGGCGGCCTCGACGAGCGTTTCGTGCAGTTCCGGGAAGCCGGCCACCACCAACGCGATGATCACGAAGCCGCCTGCGAGGTTGGCCACGAAGGTGCCGACCCACAGCCGCACGACCTGTCCGACGGTTGCCCGGTCGGCAAGAACGGCCACGATGGGGACCAGGAAGTTCTCGGTGAACAACTCACTGCGAGCGAGGGTCAGAACCACGAAACCCGTGCCGAAGGCGAGCGCGGCCAGGAGGTGGCTCTCGGTCTGGTGCAGGACCAGCAGGAAGGCCAGCAGGCCCACGCCGATGTCGGATCCCCCCACGGCGCCAGTGGACAGCAGGCTCGTCAGGGACCGGTTGAGCCGCTCCGACCCCTCGTCAACGGCGCGCGTGAAGGACCGCTGCAAGGTGCGTTCGCCCATGGTGGCTCTCTTGGCAGGGGTCGCCCGTTCCGGCGACGTCCCCACAGCGTTGCCCCGCGCGCCACCATGCCAACCCGGTCTGGGCTGTGGTTACGCTGGTCGAAGATGACCGCCGTTGATGCCTTCCGTGTCCATGGCCCCGCCCGACTTGCCGGCGAGGTCACGGTCTCTGGCGCCAAGAACTCCTCACTCAAACTGCTCGCTGCCGCGGTCCTGACCGGCGAGCAGGTGACGATCACCAACGTCCCGGGCATCGCGGACATCCCGGTGATGGCCGACATCCTGCGTGGGCTCGGCTGCAAGGTCGACCTCGACGAGGCCGCCGGCGTCGCGACGATCGTTGCTGCGGACCCGCACTGGGAACCCCCGGCCGATGCCGTCACGCGCATCCGGGCCTCCATCTCGATGCTCGGCCCGCTGGTGGCTCGCTGTGGCCGCGCGAAGTTGGCGATGCCGGGGGGCGACAAGATCGGTGCCCGCAACATCGACCTGCACCTGCGTGGCCTGCTGGAGATGGGCGCCGAGATCCACCAGACCGACGGCGAGGTCGAGGTCATCGGTGGCAAGTTGCGGGGTGCCGACATCACCCTCGATTTCGCCAGCGTCGGTGCCACGGAGAACCTCGTCATGGCAGCGCTTGCCGCGTCGGGGCGCACGACCATCGACAACGCCGCGCGCGAACCCGAGATCCAGGACCTGTGCAACCTGTTGGTGTCGATGGGCGCCGCCATCGACGGCATCGGGACGCCCACGATCGCGATCGAGGGTGGTCACGCCCTGCATGGCACGACGTGGCGGACCTGCCCTGACCGCATCGAGGCCGGGACCTGGCTGATGGGCGCGGCGGCGACCGGCGGCGACGTCACGGTCCGCAACGTCAGCCCGGCGGACCTGCGCCTGCCCCTGATGAAGCTCGAGGCCGCAGGGGTGGGGCTGGAGGTCGGCTCCGACACGATCCGGGCCCACGGTCGGCCGACGACTCCCGTGGACTTCGTCACCCTCCCGTACCCCGGCTTCCCGACGGACCTGCAGCCCCAGATGATGGTGTTGCTGACGCAGGCACCCGGCACCTCGATGTGCACGGAGAACGTCTTCGAGTCGCGGTACGCCTTCGTCGAGCAACTCCAGCGCATGGGTGCCGACGTGCGCATCGACGGTCACCACGCGGTGGTGACCGGCGGCGTCCCCCTGCACGGCGCCGAGTTGGACGCACTCGACGTCCGCGCGGGCGCGGCCGGCGTCCTGGCCGGCCTGTTGGCCCAGGGCGAGACCACGGTGGTCGACGTGCACCACGTCGACCGTGGCTACACGAACTTCGTGCAGAACATGCGCAGCCTGGGTGCCGACATCGAGCGCATCACCGTGCCGGCTCCCACCGCGTCATGAGCGGCCCCGCCGCCGCCCTGCGCGTCAGCCTGGTCGTGTTCCTGTCGCTGGTCCTGGCCGCCGGACCACGGACGCTGGTCGGCGCGCAGCAGACGACGGCCGAGCTGCTGCCGACCGGTCCGGTGACCGGCGCCATCCGGTTCGAGGCCCAACCGGGCACGGTGATCACGACCGCGACCGGGCGCTACGGGGACACGGTCGAGGTCCGACGGGCGCCGGTCTCCGACCTCACCGTCGTCAACGAACTGTCCTTCGACGACTACGTCGCCGGTATCGCCGAGATGCCCGCGTCGTGGCCGATGGAGGCGCTCAAGGCGCAGGCCGTCGCCGCCCGGACCTACGGGTGGTTCGAACTGGCCCAGGGACGCTGGAAGGCGCGGGGCCTGGGCTACGACGTCTGCTCGACGACGTCCTGCCAGGTGTTCCGTGGCCTCAAGGTCGTCGAGACACCGGAGGTCGGTCAGCGATGGCGCCAGGCCGTGGACGAGACCGCGGGGGAGGTGCTGGTCCAGGGGGGCCGGCCGATCCTTGCGCGGTACTTCTCCACGTCAGGCGGCCTTCGCTGGGCCAACGACGTCATCTTCCCCTCGTCGGGTTCCTACTCGTACCTGGTCGGCGGGCCAGACCCGGATGACGCCGTGTCGCCGCTGCACAAGTGGGAGGTGCGTTTCACGGCGGACCAGTTCCAGGACCTGTTGTCGCGAGGGACGTCGCTGGGGGCGGCAACGCCGTACGCCCGCGTCCAGAGCGTCGCCTCGTCGACACCCGGCATCACCAAGGCGCTGCGCGTCACGGGCCGCGACGGCACCGTGGTCGAGGTCGGGGCCGTGGCCTTCCGCACGTTCGTCTCCAACGTCGCGCCCAATGCCTGGCCCGACCAGTTCCCCGGCCCACGCCTCGAGGGTCCCGGCCGGCTCCCGGCAACGATGCCGTCGAGCCGGTTCGAGGTCGACGTGCGCGACGGCGAGGACGTGGTCATCCACGGCAGTGGTTGGGGGCATGGTGTGGGGATGGGGCAGTACGGGGCCAAGGGCAAGGCGGACCGTGGCCTCGACCATCGGGAGATCCTGGCGGCGTACTACAACGGCCTGCGCCCCGTGACCTCGTCGGCCGTGCCCGACCGCATCCGCGTCGGCGTCCAGAACACCAGCGAACCCGTCGTCATCGACCTCGACGGCCCAGCCCGACTGCTGGTCGGCGGCACCCTGGTCACGGAACGGGCGCTCGGCCGCTGGGAGATCCGGCGTGTCGACGCCGACCGCGTGCTGCTGGTCCCCCCGACCGGGTTCGGTGAGCCGATCTCCGTGACGCAGACCTCCTCGACGAGGACGCAACCCAGTGAGGTCGAGGTCGTCACCATCGCGGCGGACGTCAACAAGACCGTCGAGTTGCGGATGGAGGTCCGCGACGTGGACACCGGCGTGGTCGTGCACCAACGCGACCTCGGGATCGTCGCGGCGGGGGAGCAGGAAGTCCGCTGGTCGTTGGACGATGCCGACCGCGTCGGACTGCCGCCGGCGGCCTACGACGTCGCGCTGGTCGCCACCGACGAGGAAGGCGTCCCGATGGGCACGCCGGTTCGCCTGGCGATCCGACCCTTCGCGGGTGATGGCGAGCCTCGCCTCCCGGCCACCCTGCTCCAGCCCGCGCGAGCCATCGCCCGCACGGGGCCGGGCGCCGTACCGTTCGGCGTCGCCGGTGCGGTCGGCGTCTTCGCCGGGATCGCCCTCGGCGTTGCCGTCACTCGCCGCCGGCGTCCCTCGTTCTCAGCCTTCGGAACCCAACCGTGACCGAACCGGGTGCACCCGATCCTTCCTGGCCCACCCCGCGGACGGATGGCGCGACGCCGGAGACGGCCTTCCGCGTGCCGTTCTCGATCCTGGTCGGCATGGGTCTGGTCGCGTGGAGCGTCGTCGCCCAGGTCTTCGTCGGCGGGTTCGCCGTTTCCCTGGGCATCGACATCGACGACGCCACGCAACTCCGTGTCGTCATCATCGCCTCGCAGGTGGTCACGCTCGTCGGCGGGTTGTGGCTGCTCCACATGTCCGGCCGCCTGTCCTGGCGCCTGACGGGTCCCGTCGCCCCCACCAGCCTCGACGTCCTGCGAGGGCTGGGGATGGGCGCGGCGGGCTATGCCATCGTGCTCCTGTGGGCCGGGATCTTCACGGCCGTCTTCGGGGAACCGGCGCCGGTTGACCAGGCCCTGTTGCAGGATGCGGGCGCGTCGACCAGCGTCGTCGTCACCTCCGTCCTGGCGGCCGTGCTGATGGCCCCGGTGGTCGAGGAGATCCTCTTCCGCGGCGTGCTGTTCCAGGCCGCACGACGGCAGTTGGGCCTGGTCGGCGGGATCGTGCTGTCGGCCTTTGTCTGGACCATGGTCCACGCGGAACTGCTGCCCGGCGTCGGCACCTTCCAGCCGGTCGCGGTCGGGGCGATCTTCCTGCTGGGCCTGTGGTTCGGCTGGGTGTTCCACCGCTCGGGAACCATCGTGGTCCCGATCGTGGCCCACGCGGTGTTCAACGCCGTGAACCTGGGCGTCGCGCTCTTCGCTGCCTGACGCAACCGGGCCCCCACGTGCCCGAACGGGCCGCGTGTGGACCTGGAGAATTCGGGCACGGCTCAACGGACCGAGGACTATTCTCCGGTCACGGAGCCGCAGGTGAGAACGATGAAGAAGGCCCTTGAGGTCGGGACCCAGCGATGGGCGGAGGCGTTGCGCGATGCCGCGAACGTCCACCCGCTGCTGCGCGACCTGGCCGCCGGCTTCAGCTCGACCATCGGCCTGGCCTTCCTCGAGGACGACGACCATCCCACGCGCCAGGTGATCGTCCACGTGGAGTCCGGCACGGTCACGGCCGTCGTGCCCGTTGGCGCGGACGAGTTCCTCAGCGCTGCGGTGCGCCTGTCCGCGACGTGCGCCATCTGGGAGGGCGTGCTTGCCGGTCTCACGGAGCCGCTGCGGGCCATCGTGCTGCGCCGACTCCAGGTGGACGGCAACCGACTGGTCCTGGTTCGTGGGCTGCCGACGGCGAAGGCGCTCATCGAGGCCGCCAAGCAACTCGACGCCGACTTCGCCCACGCCTGATTGCCCCGCCCCGGTTCGTGCTGTGCCGCGGCTGCCTCGTAGCCTCCCTCGCACTTGGCAGGACCACTGAAGAGGGACGCACGTGGAGATCCAGAAGGTCGGCATCGTCGGTTGCGGCACCATGGGTGCAGGCATCGCGGAGATCGTTGCTCGCAACGGCCTCGACGTGACGTTCGTGGAGGTCGATGACGACGCCGTCGAGCGTGGTCTCGAACGCATCACCCGGTCACTGGACCGCCAGGTCTCCCGTGAGAAGATCACGGAGGCGGACCGCGACGACATCCTCAGCCGCATCGCCGGAGCCTCGTCGTTCGACGTGCTCGGTGACCGCGACCTGATCGTCGAGGCCGTCCCGGAGGTCCTCGCGCTCAAGCAGGAGGCCTTCCGCAAGATCGACGCCGTCGCCTCCGACGACGCGATTATCGCGACCAACAC
>CBDTZE010000110.1:0-6734 GCA_965364815.1 uncultured Nitriliruptoria bacterium
GGCCCGCTCGGTCCGGTGGGGTTGATGATCGGTTCCACGTGCGAAGTCTCCCTGCCGGCGCGCTGGCTGCGGCCCCTCGAGCATCGTCGGCTCAGGTGTCCGTCGTGATGCCGTCGGCCTCGGCGGGCCCAAGCATGGCACGCAGCAGCGGCACCGCGAGCAGTCCCGCCCCGATCTGGACCGCGACGAACGCCGGAGTGTCGACCGGGCGGATGCCCGTCCAGGTGTCCGACAGCGTCCGACTGAGGGTGACGGCGGGGTTCATCAGGGCCGTCGAGGAGGTCGAGAAGACCATCGCGCCCACGTACGCCCCGACCACGGCCGGGATCGCCCGGGCGTACTCGCCCCGGACGGTTGCGAAGATGACGACCACCAGGCCGAACGTGGCGATGCCCTCCGAGAGGACCAGCGGCCCTCCGGAACGGACGCGGGCCGCCACGGCGACCGCGGGCAGGTCGAACAGGAGGTTGGCGACCACGACGCCCACCACGGCGCCTGCGACCTGGGCCGCGGCGTACTCGCCCGAGGAGCGCCACGACCGGTGACCCAGTGCAGCGTCAACCAGGCTGACGGCGGGGTTGAAGTGGGCGCCGGAGACCGGGCCGAGCGCGGCGACCAGGGCGAGCAGGACCGCGCCGATGACCACGGCGTGTTGCAGCAGTTGGGCCGCGTCCGCCTGTGCGTCGGTCGACGCGACGCCGGACCCGACGATCACCAGGAGCAAAAAGGCCGTCCCGACGAACTCAGCGAGGAGTGCACGTTGCTGTGCGCTCACGCGGGCACCTTGACGCCAAGTTCGGTCAGCAGGTCGCGGACGAGCCCCTCGACCTGGTCGCGGATGGGGCGGACAGCTTCCACGCCTTGGCCGGCCGGGTCCTGCAGTGGCCAGTCCAGGTAGCGCTTGCCGGGCAGGATCGGGCACGTGTCACCGCACCCCATCGTGATCACGGCATCGGCCGCCTCGAGTTCGCCCATCTGCCAGACCTGCGGCTGCTGAGCGGTGATGTCGATCCCGACCTCGTCCATCGCGGCCACCGCCGCCGGGTTCACGGCATCCGCCGGTGCCGAGCCGCCGGAGAAGACGACGACCTGCTCGCCCCCGAGGTGCCGAGCGAACCCGGCGGCCATCTGGGACCTCCCGGCGTTGTGGACGCACAGGAACAGGACAGAGACGCGTGACATGGCAGGACGATCCTCGGTGGATGGCAGTGGCAGGGAACCTCGGGCGGCCCGGCGGCCGGGTCTCGACCGAGCCCCGGCGGACGGCGTCAGCTGCGCACGAGGCGGGCGATGGCGTCCAGTGCCTCGCCCATCTTCTCGTCCGAGCCCTCCCGGACGTCGTTGGCGACGCAGTGGCGGACGTGTTCGTCCAGCAGCGCCAGCGCCACGCCTTGCAGGGCCTTCGTCGCCGCGGAGACCTGGGTGAGGACGTCGATGCAGTAGGTGTCCTCCTCGACCATCCGCTGCAGGCCGCGGACCTGGCCCTCGACGCGCCGCAGGCGTTTGAGGATGGCGTCCTTGTCCGCTGAGTATCCGGCCATGCTGCGCTCCGTTGACGTGGTTCCGTGCGGCCATGACGATACCCCTTGGGGGTATCGAAGTCCTGAGCTACCGTCAGGTGGGCACCGTTGGGGTGCCCGTCTCCACAGGAGTGTTCCATGAGCACCGAAACCCTCTCCGTCCCCTCCGTCCACTGTGGCCACTGCGTCGCCTCGATCGAGGGCGCCCTCACCCCCGTTGCGGGTGTCTCGGAGGCCAAGGTCGACCTCGACGCCAAGCAGGTCACCGTGATCCACGACGACCAGGTCTCCCGCGACCAGTTGGTCACCCTCATCGAGGAGCAGGGCTACGACGTCGCCTGACGTCTGCCCGTCCGTACGTCCACCCGCCCCGGAGGATCCCCCCCAGACAGGCATCGCCATGGCCACCGCCCCACCCCGTGCCAAGGACGTCATCCGCCTCGACCTCGATGTGGAGGGGATGACCTGCGCGGCCTGTGCCGCGCGGGTGGAGAAGATCCTGGGGCGCCAGCAGGACGTGGCGGAGGCGAGGGTCAACTTCGCGACCGGCCGGGCGCAGGTCGTCCTTGGCGGCCCGGTCGCCGTCGAGGACCTGCAGGCCGCCGTCCAGAAGATCGGGTACGGCCTGACCGAGCACGTCGATGCGGCGCGACAGCGCACCGATGAGCTGGACCAGTGGTGGCAGCGCCTCCTCGTGGCCGGCCCGCTTGGCCTGGTCGTCTTCCTGCTGGCGATGACCCCCCTGGGCGACCTTCTGCCGATGACCGCCCGGTCGTGGACCATCGCGGTCCTGGCGACCGTGGTCGAGTTCGGGCCCGGACGTCACTTCCTGGTCCATGCGGCGAAGTTGGCCCGCCACCGCCAGGCCAACATGGACACCCTGGTGGCCATGGGCACCTTGGCGGCGCTTGCGTGGTCCTGGGTGGTCATCGTCCAGGGCGGGCACGAGCACTACTTCGAGTCGGCGGCCCTCATCATCGCCTTCCTGTCCCTCGGCCGGTGGTTGGAGGCGCGGGCGAAGCTCCAGGCCGGCCAGGCACTGCACGCCCTGGCGGCCCTCGCCGCCACCCACGCCACGGTGCGTCGTGACGGTGGCGAGGTCGAACTGGCGGTCGAGGACGTCGTCCCCGGGGACATCGTGGTCGTCCGCCCCGGGGAGAAGATCGCGGTTGACGGCGAGGTCGTCGACGGAGCCTCAGCCATCGACGAGTCCCTGCTGACGGGTGAGTCCCGCCCCGTTGACAAGGCCGTCGGGGACGCGGTCGTCGCCGGCTCCGTGAACACGACCGGCCTCCTGGCCTACCGGGCCACCGCGGTCGGTGCGGAGACGGCCCTCGCGGGGATCGTCGGACTGGTCGAGCAGGCGCAGGCAGGCAAGGCGAAGTTGCAGCGCCTCGCGGACCAGGTCTCTTCGATCTTCGTCCCCACCGTCATCGTCATCGCCCTGTTCACGCTGCTGGGCTGGTGGCTCATCGGCGACGACGCCGTCGGCGGGTTCGAGGCCGCCGTCGCCGTCCTCATCATCGCCTGCCCGTGCGCCCTGGGCCTGGCGACACCCGTCGCGGTCCTGGTCGGGACCGGCCGGGGCGCCGACCTCGGCATCCTGATCCGCTCCGTGGAGGCCATCGAGCGCGTCGGCGACGTCACGACCATCATCTTCGACAAGACCGGCACGCTGACCCACGGTGACTTCCGTGTGGTTCGGCAGGTCACGATCGACGGTGTGGGTGCCGACGAGGTCGCCCTCCGGGTCGCCGCCGTCGAAGCCGGATCGGAGCACCCCATCGGCCGCGCCCTCGCCGCCGTCGACGACGAGTCGGCGATCCCGACGGCAACCGCCTTCGAGGCCGTTCCCGGTCGGGGCGTCGTCGCGACGGTCGACGGGGCCACGGTCGCGGTCGGCTCCCCGCGCATGATCGTCGAGCGCCTCGGCGACCTGCCGACGGTGCTGGCCGAGGCCGTCGCGCAGGGCCAGTCCGAGGGCCACACGGTGATCGTGGCCGAGGTCGACGGCCAGGCCACGGCCGCCTTCTGGCTCGGCGACCGCGTCAAGGAGGAGGCCGCCGAGGTCGTGCGCGACCTGCAGGACCGCGGCCTGGACGTGGTGCTGCTCACCGGTGACAACCAGGCGACGGCGGACGCCGTGGCCGCCGGCCTGGGCATCTCCCGGGTCCGGGCAGAGGTGTTGCCGGGCGACAAGCAGGACGTCGTGCGTGAGCTTCGCGATGCCGGCGAGGTCGTCGCCATGGTCGGCGACGGCGTCAACGACGCCCCGGCGCTGGTCGAGGCCGACCTCGGCATCGCCATGGGCACCGGAACGGACGTGGCTCGCGAGGCCAGTGACCTCACCCTGCTGCGCGGTGACCTGCGGTCCGTGGTCCTGGCGCTGGACCTCAGTCGGCGCACGCGCCGCACGATCCTGCAGAACCTCGGCTGGGCGTTCGGTTACAACGTGGTCGCCATCCCGGTCGCGGCCGCGGGGCTGCTCACGCCCGCCGTCGCCGGCGGGGCCATGGCCCTCAGTTCCGTCAGCGTCGTGGCGAACGCCCTGCGTCTGCGCCGGTTCGGGCGAGGCTGAGCCTCGCCGCCAGCAGACCCGCCGCGCCGCCGGCCACATCGGCCAGCAGGTCCATCGGGTCGGCGGTCCGGGTCGCGGTCAGCGACTGCAGGCCCTCCGTGGCCAGGGCGGACAACGCGACCAGTCCGAGGACGACGGCGGGGCGGCGCAGCCCGCCGGGCAGAACCAGCGTGAAGGCCAAGGCCGCGTAGGCAGCGACGTGGAAGACGACCGACAGGGCGTCGGGCCCGTCCGGCACGCTGGATTCGGGCAGGAGCACCGCGACGAGGATGCCCAACTGCACCAGCGCAGCGGGCAACCAACGTGGTCCGGGGATCCGGCTCACGCCTCGTCGTCCGCCTTCTTGGTGGACCGGTCGACCGACGTGGCGGTGGCCTTCTTGGCCGTCGCCTTCTTGGTCGGCTTCTTGCGCGAAGCGGTCTTCTTGGCCGTCTTCTTCGCGGACTTCTTCTTCTTGGTCGCCTTCTTCTTCTTGGCGGTCTTCTTCGTGCCGACCTTGGCGCGGCGCTCGGCCAGCAGTTCCAGCGCCCGGTCGAGGTCGACGCGTTCGATCGTGTCGGCCTTGCGCAGCGAGGCGTTGGTCTCGCCGTCGGTCACGTAGGGGCCGAAGCGGCCGTCCTTGATGACGATCGGCTTGCCGGTGTCGGGATCGTCACCGATCTCCTTGAGCGGCGGCTTGGCCGCGCCCCGACCGCGCTGCTTGGGCACGTTGAGCAGAGCCACGCACTCCTCGAGGGAGATGGTGAGCAGCTGCTCCTCGGCCTCCAGAGAACGCGTCTCCTTGCCGGCCTTCACGTACGGGCCGTAGCGGCCGTTCGCGACGACCACCTCGACCGGGTCGGGCTCCGGCAGGTCCTCGAGCGGCACCGGCTCCTCGCCCGCGTCCTTCTGGGCCTTGGTGAGCTTCGGGGCGGTCTTGGGCGGCGTCCACTGGCCGACGGTGCGGGGCAGCGTGAGCAGCTCCAGGGCCGTGTCGAGTTCGATCCTCGACAGCGCCATGGTCTTGAACAGCGAGGCGGTACGGACGGGCTTCTCGCCCTCCTCGCCAACGGAGACGTAGGGGCCGTAGCGGCCCGCCTTCGCCCAGATCGGCAAGCCGGTCTCCGGGTCGGTGCCCAGTTGACGGTCGTCGTTCGGGGCGTCGAGGAGCTCGATCGCCTTGTCCAGGGTGAGCTCGTCGGGCGCCAGTTCGTCGGGCACCGATGCCGTGTCCTCGCCGCGCTGCACGTACGGGCCGTACCGACCGGGCTTGGCCACCACGGGCTCGCCGTCGGCCGTGACACCCAGCGGGATGGTGTTGATGGCGCGGGCGTCGATCTCGTCGAGGCGCGTGTTGACCTTCTCGTGCAGGCCCGGCTCGCCGTCGCCGAAGTAGAAGGCGCGCAGCCACGGGATGGGTTCGGAGTTGCCTCCGGCGATCTCGTCGAGGTCGTCCTCCATGCGTGCCGTGAAGGCGTAGTCGACCAGGTCCGGGAAGTGGGTCTCCAGCAAGTTCGTCACCGCGAAGGCCGTGAAGTGCGGGACCAGCGCGGACGCCTTCTTCCAGACGTACCCACGGTTGACGATGGTGGAGATGATGGACGCGTAGGTCGACGGACGACCGACACCCAGCTCTTCCATCTTCTTGACCAGCGAGGCTTCCGTGTAACGGGCCGGGGGCTTGGTCTCGTGTCCGTCGGCGGTGTAGCCGCGGCCGTCGAGGGTCTCGCCCTCGGTCATCTCCGGGAGGTAGCGGTCCTTGTCGCCCAGGTCGGCCTCGGGGTCGTCGGACCCTTCGACGTAGGCGCGCAGGAAGCCGGGGAAGGTGATGGTCAGGCCGGAGGCGGCGAACTCCGCCTTGCGGGCCGTGCCGGTCGTGGTCGCCGTGGCGCGGACGGAGACGGACTGGCCACGAGCGTCCTCCATCTGCGAGGCGATGGTGCGCTTCCAGATGAGTTCATAGAGCTTGGACTCGTCGCGACCGACGAGGCTGTCCAGTTCCTCGGGCGTGCGGAAGGTCTCGCCGGCGGGGCGGACGGCCTCGTGCGCCTCTTGGGCGTTCTTCGCCTTGGACTTGTAGACCCGCGTCTTCTCTGCGACGAACTCACGGCCGTACTTCTCCGTGATCTGCGCCCGGGCCGCGGCGACCGCGGTGTCGGACAGCGTCACGGAGTCCGTACGCATGTAGGTGATGTACCCGTTCTCGTACAGGCGCTGCGCTGCCTGCATGGTCCGCGCAGCGGAGAAGCGGAGCTTGCGCCCGGCCTCCTGCTGCAGCGTCGAGGTCGTGAACGGGGCGGCGGGGGAGCGCTTGTAGGGCTTGGCCTCGACCTTGGTGACCTCGACCGGGGCGCCGGCCAGGGCGCCGACGAGTTCGTTGGCGTTGGCCTCGTCGAGGATGAAGACGTCCGTGCGGGCCTGGGTGCCGTCGAGGTTGAAGGCGTTGCCGGTGGCCAGACGCTGGCCGTCGATGGAGACCAGCGAGGCCTCGAAGGACGCGTCCCCGTCAACGGTGCGCTTCACGGCGAGGTCGGCCGTGACGCCGAAGTAGGTGGCGGCACGGAAGGCCATGCGCTCACGTTCGCGCTCCACGATGATCCGGGTGGCGACCGACTGCACGCGCCCCGCGGAGAGCCCGCCCTTGACCTTCTTCCAGA
>CBDTZE010000111.1:0-6665 GCA_965364815.1 uncultured Nitriliruptoria bacterium
GGACCAGATCGTCCGGCGCGTGGTGGCTGGCGTCCGCGGCCGGCTCTCGTCGGTTCCGGTGTCGCGGCTTGCGGGAGCCTCGCTGGAGACCGCGATCCGCGAGCACCGGCATCGCGAATTGGTCACCGCCATGATCGGCGGGATCCGCGACGGGATCACGTCCAACCGGACCACGCTGCGTCAGCGCCTTGGCCAGCAGTCACCCGCCTGGGTGCCGCCCGCCCTCGACGACCTGGTCTTCGACCGCGCCGAGTCCGTGGCGCGGACCTTCCTGTCCCAGTTGGTCGCTGACGAGAACCACGAGTTGCGAACGAGCCTGGACGAGCAACTCCTGGCCGTGACACGGCGCATGCAGCAGGACCCGGATGTCATGCGACGCGTCGACACCGCAGCGCAGGACGCCGTGACCGACGAACTCCTGGAGCGATGGACCCGGACCTGGCTCGCCGAGGTGCGTCAGCGGCTGGAACAGGCTGCCGATCACGGCCGCGACGGGGACGCCCTGCGGGCGGTTCTCGCAGATGGCCTGGTCACTTTCGGCGGGCGTCTCCAGGACGAGCAGCAGGAACTCCACCAGCGCACCGTGGACGCCCTGGTGTCCGCGGCTCCCACGCTGGCGGACTGGGCCCGCCGGGAGGTCGGTGGCCTCATCGAGCAGACGATCGACAAGTGGGACGCGGAGGACACCTCCCGCCGCCTCGAGCTCTGGCTGGGCCGCGACCTGCAGTTCGTGCGGATCAACGGCACGGTCGTCGGGGCGTTGGTCGGCGTCATCCTCCATGGCCTGGCCTTGGCGCTCACCTGACCCCTGCGGGTGAAGTGACGACGAACGGGGCACATTCCCCGTCGTGATCCACGACCCACCCGGAGGCGCTGTGCCAACCCTCGACACCACCCCCGCATCGACCCAGCCGTCACCCGACGCCTTGACGGGGGGCCTGCCACACGCGCGTTCCGCTGAGGAATTCGGTCTCACGGACGTCCTCGACCCGTGGGTGAAGAAGATCTCAGAGCGGACGGGCCTCGACGGCCTCGACCAGGCGCTCGGCTACATCGACCGCAAGGCCTCTGTTCGCATCACCGGCGACGCCATTGAGTTGCGAGGCGTCCTGCGGACGCGCCGGATCTCGCTGGACCACGTGCGTGGTCTCGAGATCGAGACACCCCGCCATGTGCTCGGTCGCGTCGTGCCGTTCTGGCAGAGCATGCTGTGGCTCGTGCCGGGTGCACGACTCGCCAAGGTTGTCCGCGTCGCCGCCAACGTCGCGCCACGCTTCCTGGGCGACCCTGAGCCTGCGGAGATCGATGAGCTCGATCGTCCGGTCATCGCCACGATCCGCCGGGTCGGCCCGAACATCCGGTTGCGCGGCTCCACGGCGCTGGTCGCCCTGGTGCACCCGCGGTTGACGCAGCGTCTCCTCGAGGAAGCGGAGCGCCGCAGCCTGCCCGTGCAGGCCCGCCGCTGACCGTCAGGCACCTCAGCCGTTCGCGACCGCTTCCCGCACTCGTGCGCGGAGGCGGTCGAGGTTCACGTTCTTCTGGGCGCTGACCCAGAGGATGTCACCGCGTTCCACGCTGCAGGCTTCCGCCAACTCGCGCTTGCGCTTTTCCTTGTGCGACGACTTCACCTTGTCGTGCTTCGTCGCGATGATGCAGTGGGGGACCTGGTTGAACCGGAGCCACTGCAACATCTCGATGTCGTTCTTGGCCGGGCCGATCTCGCCGTCGACCAGCATCAGCGCAAGGACCAGTGGTTCACGGTCCAGCAGGTACTGGTGCATCCGGTCCTGCCACTTGTGGCGCTCCTTCTTGGGCGCCTTGGCGTAGCCGTAGCCCGGGAGGTCGACGACGGTCGTGTTCGACCCGTCGAGCTGGAAGGCATTGAGCAGCTGCGTTCGCCCCGGGGTGCTGGAGACCTTGGCGAGGTCCTTCTGCCGGGCGAGCGCGTTGAGCAGCGACGACTTGCCCACGTTGGAGCGGCCGACGACGCAGACCTCGGCTCGGCTCGCCGGCAACAGCTCGACGGAGGGGGCGGAAGTCAGGAAGGTGAGGGCGAGAGGCTTGGACATGTGCCAAGTGTGGCACTGCGCGGCTCTGCGCCGGACACCTTGGGCGGTGGCGCCTCAGCTGGCGGGCTGCAGCTGCCCCGGCAGCTCGCCGGTTGCCTGGGTCCAGGCACCGGCAGCAGCACGCTTGGCAACCATCCGGGCAACCCCGACGACCGCTCCCGTCGCGGCGCTCCAGAGCAGTGCTTCACGCAGATCGGTGGTGGGGTCCGCAGGGTTCGTCGGGGGTTCCGCGTGGGCAGCGGCCTCCCAACCGGAGGTGAGCATCTTGCGAGCGGCCATCGCGCCGAGCACGGCGGAGCCGGTCGCCAGCGCCTTGAAGACGGTGTCCTGCATGAGCAACTTCCTCGAAGTGGGTGATGCTCCGAGGATGCCCGGCACGCTGCTTCGGCAGCCGTCTCAGTCGACCGGTCCGCCCTTGCGGGCGTAGTCGCGGATGACCTCGTCGATGATCAGCCGCAGCAGCTTCTCGCTGAAGCCCGGGTCGAGCCCGAGCTCGGCGGCCATCGAACGCAGTCGTTCGATCTGCACCTGTTCGCGCCCCGGGTCAGCCGGTGGCAGGCCGACGTCCTTCTTGTGCCGACCGACCTGTTCGGTCACGTCGAAGCGGTCGCGGAGCAGTTGCAGCAGCGCCGCATCGAGTTGATCGATGCGAGCTCGCAGCTCAGCCAGCTTCGGGTCGGTCACTGGGCGTCCAGGGGGAGGGGCCCGAAGGGTGGCGTCAGGAGAGCGCCGACACCAACTCGGCGCGGACGAGCTCCATGCGCTTGCGGTTCGCGCCCAGGTCGCTGCCGGCGTACGGGACGGACTCGGAGCGGAAGTGGATCAGGCCCGCTTCGGTGTCCAGTTCGAACTCGACCGTGTCCTTGAACCGCAGGATCTTCGTGGTGAAGATGCTGCACAGGTAGGTCGCGTCCTTCTCCTTGACCTTCGTGCGCGGCTGCGCGGCGACGACGGACTCGATGGCGCGCAGGGTGTCCTCGGCGGAGCCGCTGAACGGAATCGGGTCGAAGGCGGGGTAGCCCGTGTCGTTCAGGGTCGACACGCACTTCATCGAACCATCGGGGCAGGGAGTCAGGCGAGACATGTGGGAGGCTTTCGGCGGTGTACGCGTGGCGTTCGGAGCCGCGCCCGCGGCGGTTGGCTCCGCGGTGTCGGCCCAATGTTGCCTCGCCCCGAA
Source organism: uncultured Nitriliruptoria bacterium (assembly GCA_965364815.1). Classification (GTDB taxonomy): domain Bacteria; phylum Actinomycetota; class Nitriliruptoria; order Nitriliruptorales; family Nitriliruptoraceae; genus CBDTZE01. The sequence goes on from CBDTZE010000111.1 coordinate 3,247, forward strand.
CTCGGTTGGGTAGCCGAGCGCGTCGGATTGCTGGGTCCGGAGGCGCTGCTCTACCCAGCCGGGCGAGGCCCGTCGATCACGCGCCAGGCCGTCAGCGGCCATCCGAGTCGGGCCAGCACGTCGTCAGCCACCGTGGCGTGAAGGAGCGCCGTCTGCCGGGGGTCCGGGCGTGTCGGGATCGTCCGGGTGGCGATGAAGTGGTCACTGGACTGGCGGACCATCGCCCAGCCCGGCTCCGCATGCAGCGCACCCAGGAGTCGTCGCCCGCGGCGGCCCGTCGTGCTGGCCCGCAGCCCGTGTCTCCCGCGACCGAGGTTCACGCCGAGGTCGAGGTGGGCGACCAGCGAGTCCTCCAACGCATGGGCCCATCGATTGGACAGGCGGCGGGGGCCCCGGCTCACCAGGTGGACCGGCGTGACCGGCTGGCCAAGGGCCGCGATGGCGATCGACGGCAGGTCGGCCCGCCGGGCGGCCGTCGAGGGCGTCCGCTCCCAGTCGATCGTGGCGACGTCGATGTCCGGGAGTCGTTCTCGGTCGAGGCGCTGCTGCTCCACCCGAGCGCGATTCGCCGCCACACGCACGTTGCGGGCCTTCGGTGGCCCGGGCTCGGCATCGAGGAGCACGCGGTAGGCGGCCTCGAGTTCGTGGAAGTCGTCGGGATCGCCCCCGGCGTCCGGATGGGCTGCCTTGGCCAGGAGGTGATAGCGCCGACGAACCGCAGCCGGATCAGGGTCCGGTGGCAGTCCGAGGAGTTGACGTGCTCGCTGCGGTTCCAACCGTCAGGCGTCCGGCATCGTGGCCTGCGCGGCGCCCTGGCCGTGCGACTCGGCGTCGTAGCCGACCTGGCAGAAGCCGTGGTTGCAGTAGCCGCGAGGGTTCTTGTGCAGGTACTGCTGGTGCTCTTCCTCGGCGAAGTAGAACTGGCCGTCCCCGGCCTCGGCCAGTGGCGCGAGTTCGGTCGCGATCTGGTTGAAGCCCTTGGCGGTCAGCGCCGCCTGGTAGCGGTCGCGCGATGCCTCGATGGCGATGCGCTGGGCCTCGGTCGTCCAGTAGATGCCCGAGCGGTACTGGGTGCCTCGATCGCCGCCCTGGCCGTCGATCTGTGTCGGGTCGTGGTTCTCCCAGAACAGCTTCAGGAGCTGTTCGAGGGAGACCTCGGCAGGTCGGTAGACGACGATCACGGCCTCGGTGGAGCCGGTCTGGCCGGTGCAGGACTCCCGGTAGGTCGGGTTCGGCGTGAAGCCCGCGGCGAACCCGACACCGGTGGTGTGCACGCCCTCCTGCTGCCAGTAGAAGCGCTCGGCGCCCCAGTAGCAGCCCATCGCGACGACGAGGGTCTCGGTGTCGTCGGGGTACGGGGCCTGCATGTTCGTGCCCAGGACCGCATGCGTCCCGGAGATGTTCATGGGGTGGTCGCGGCCGGCAAGTGCCTCGTCCGGGCTGATCATCGTGGACTTTCTGCCAATGCCGAACATGTTGGGTCCTCTCGGGCAACGCCATGCCGCCGCACTCATCGTTCGATCCAACCATGAGGACGGTTGGGATCTTCCCTCGAGGAGTCCTGCTCAGTGCAGCCTCCTGGTCGACCAGGTCATGAATCCAACCGGCAGCGCCCGGTCAGGCGGCGTCGACCTGGAGGTGCACATGAGGCAGCGGTCGGACCGTGAGTCGGTCGACCTGGCTGGCGAAGGGCAGGACGCGGGCGGCTGCGGCGAACGGCGTCTCGCCGGCGACGACATGCTGGCCCGGCTCGACCGCTGGCGAGACGAGGTGGAAGACGCGCACGATGACGTCCGGGTCCGCGTCGGGCCGGATCTCCACCAGCCAGTCGCTGACCTCGCCGTACAGGGAGTACTGCGAGACCCCGACGATCTCGCCGGTGACCGGGCTGGTGAGTGGGGTGTCCTCGGCGACGGCGATGTCGACCGCCGAGGTGGACGGGGCGGGGCGCCCTCTCGACGCCATGACCGCCACGGGGGCCACGCGGTTGCGGTGGTCCGGAGCCTGCGCATCATCGTGCTCGACGCCGACCGGCAGCAGCGCGAGGCTGCGCGTGGATCCCTCGTGGAAGCCGGCGATGGCCGTGCGGTCCGTCAGCGACCGGATCTGGACGTCGCCGAACGTGGCGACGACAGGCGGCAGGAGTCGCCGCTGGGCAAGCATGGTCGTGTGTGGGCTCTCGTGGAGCACCACGACGGAAGGATCGCGGACGACCGGCCCGGCGAGCGGGATGGCAAGAGCGGGGAAGGGCATGGCGACAGCAGCGCTGGAGAGCAGCGCAAGGGTCGCCGACGCCCGCGTGGCGCGGCGCATGGAGGAACCTGCGGAGGTGGAGAGGGCGGTGTTCGCTGGCCCAACGGGCCCCCACCCGGATCAGGTTCCAGCAACGTCCGCGTATCGCGCGACTCAGGTTTGGGTGTGCACCAATGCGGGCACTCGCGCCCTCGGCGTCACGCGGAGAGGCGAGCCTTGACGGCCTGGCTGACCCGCGCGCCCTCGACCCGACCCTCGGCCTTGGCGATGACGGCCTTGATGGTCGCACCCATGTCCTTCATCGAACTGGCACCGGTCTCGGCAACGACCTCGTCGACCATGGCGGCCAGGGCCGCGTCGTCGAGCTGCTCAGGGAGGTAGGAGCCCAGCACCTCGGCCTCCTCGTCCTCCTTGTCGGCCAGTTCGGGGCGGTCGGCGTCCCGGTAGGCCGTGGAGGCGTCCTTGCGGCGCTTGACCTCCGAGGCCAGGATCTGCTGGACCTCGTCATCGGACAGCTCGCCCTGGGGTCCGCGGCCCAACTCGACGGCCTTGTTCTTGCAGGAGGAGATGGCCATCCGGATGGTCCCGAGCCGCACCTTGTCACGGGCGCGCATCGCGTCCTTCATGTCGTCGCTCAGCTGCTGTTGCAGGCTCATCATCGCTCCGGGAGTGGTCGAGGGAGTCTGCCGTGCGAGGACCAGCGGGACCAGTCGCAGGCGGCTGGCCCTGTCGCCATCGCCCGGAACAGACCAGACTGGGGTCCAGCGCCGCACGCATGGAGCACCCCAGGATGACGACCACACCGCCGATCGAACGCCTTGCTGCCTTCACGGACGACCCCCTGGGCGGCAATCCGGCGGGCGTCGTGATCGCCGACGGCGCCATGGCCGACGACGGGATGCAGGCGGTCGCCACGGACGTCGGGTACTCCGAGACGGCGTTTGCGTGGCCAGGGGAGGGCGGCTGGACCGTGCGCTACTTCAGCCCCGTCGCCGAAGTGCCCTTCTGTGGGCACGCCACGATCGCGCTGGGCGCCGTGCTCGCCGAGCGTGGCGGTGATGCAACGCACGTGCTTTCGACGCGTGCCGGGGACGTACTCGTCGAGGTTGCCCTGGGAGAAGACGGACCGTCAGCTGCACTCCTGTCGGTCCCACCCTGGTCTCGTC